>JAXISQ010000241.1:0-3180 GCA_034680505.1 Noviherbaspirillum sp. | reverse complement strand
TTGTACAGCAAGCAGCGGACATTGAATAGATGCGAGCTCCGCTGTGATATCCCATGTTCGGAATGCAGGGTCTAGCCAGATACCATTCCATCCATAAAATGCAGAATCAGGATCATGATGATGACGCGCAAGTCGTTCACGGAATCCTTGTTCTTCATAGGCTATACGTGCTGCTTGTATGCTACTGATACTGATATCTTCCACCATGATATGCGGAGCAAGCACGATGGCACCAGCTAGTAGCTGTGGAAAATGCGCTGCATATAATAAAGCGATAGATGCACCATCGCTATGACCGAATAACCATGGTTGTTGAATCTGTAGTTGTTTTAATAAAGCAGGTAAGACTTCACGCGCTTGTTGATGCATGAAATCAACGCCCCATTCTTCATGCGGCTTACGTGCTGTAGATTTGCCATAGCCAGGACGTGAATACACTAGTCCACGCATGTTGAGTTGTTTGCACAGTTGATCGGGATAGTCGCGCCATAATGAAACTGAACCCAAACCTTCATGCAAAAAAACCATGACGGGAGCAGATGGATCTTGTGATCCTACCCACGCAATTTCTAATTGTGTGGGTGGGCCATTCCAATCTAGATCAATAATGCTATGCATGGAAGTGTGATGCTAAGCGAGGTGAATTAGTGCTGGTTAATGCAAATCAGATTCACGTAATTTAAAACGCTGAATTTTCCCCGTGGCTGTTTTTGGTAGCTCTTTGATGAACACAATTTCACGCGGATATTTATGTGGTGTGAGTCGTGTTTTAACAAATTCTTTTAAAGTAGATTGCATGGTTTCATCTGCTGGTTGTCCCGTTCTTAAAACAACATAAGCGATGGTTTTCGTTAAACCTTGATTATCTGTTTTACCCACCACAGCACTTTCTAAGACAGCATCATGTCCCATCAATGCGGATTCCACTTCTATCGGTGAAACATATTGCCCACTCACTTTTAACATGTCATCACTGCGGCCTGCGTAGTGATAATAGCCATCGGCATCTAACATATATTTATCACCACTTTTTACCCATTTACCTTGGAAAGTGGAGAGAGTTTTCTCGCGATTCGTCCAGTAAAGAACCGCTGCACTAGGGCCACTAATATATAAGTCACCAACTTCACCAATTGCAACGGGGTTGCCTGATTCATCGCGTAATGCAACTTCATAACCCGCCACAGGTTTACCGGTTGCGCCATAGCGTACTTCGCCAGCGCGATTAGATAAAAAGATATGCAGCATTTCTGTTGAGCCTAAGCCATCAAGAATTTCACAACCAAAATGCGCTGTGAATTTTTCTCCGACTTCTTTTGGTAAGGCTTCACCCGCAGATAAACACAGTCTTATTGCAACATCTTGTCGTGCAGGCAGTTGATCGGAAGCGAGTATCGCTACATATAAAGTCGGCACACCACAAAAAATAGTTGGTTTGTTTTGTGTGAGTCGCGCAAACACAGCAGCAGGCGTAGGACGTTCTGCCATCAAGATTGTGGTGGCACCTACTGAGAGCGGGAAGGTGAGTGCATTGCCTAAGCCATAAGCAAAAAATAATTTAGCCGCTGAAAAAACAATGTCATCTTCACGTACTTGCATCACAGGTTTGCCATACAACTCGGCAGTCCAATATAGATTAGCGTGAGTATGTACCGTGCCTTTAGGCTGACCAGTCGAGCCACTGGAATATAACCAAAACGCAAACTGATCAGCATGCGTGTTTGCTGCTTCTTTTAATGGTGCTGATTGAAGAAAGCTTTCAAAAGCTGTTCCAGCAGGATCTGCTTTACCAGAAATTAACAGCGGTGCTTTATGTGACGATTGTTGTAGGGCGAGTTGTACGACAGGTAGCAATACATCAGAGACAATCACCAGTTGTGCATCACTGTGCTCTAGCATGTATGCATAATTTTCTGCAGGCAGTAGCGTGTTAACTGGCACGGGAATGATGCCTGCATATAACGCACCTAAAAATGCTACAGGCATATCGATGGTGTCTAACATCACGAGTAATATGCGTTGCTCAGGTTTTATGCCATGCGCCAGTAAGCTCGCTGCAAAACAACGTACACGCTGATCTAACTCACCATAGGTGAGAGTATGGTGATCATCACGATAAGCAAGCTTAGCGTGACGATCTTTGTTTAACACAAGTAAGTGATGCGCAAAATTAAAGCGCTCAGGTAAAGCGGCATGCGCAGCATGCATAACTGTCTCCTCTACACGGGATGATTTTTTTATGCCCCGTAATGAAAAATTTAATGCTATTTATTTTTATGTTTGAAACGTGTTGCGTTTGATGCGTAAAAGGTGCTTAGCTATTCCAAGGTGTACTACCTTTACTGAGTTCAGTCTGCACCACTGATGAAGCTTGAATAGCACTACGACGATGATAAAAGCTTAGTGCACGTAAGCCACCTAATTCTTCACCACCACCTGCACGTCCTGGTCCGCCATGTATGGATGCAGGCATCACATTGCCATGACCGGTTTGTGTTTTAGCGACATCAGAACTAACTAAATGAACGCGGCCATGTGAAGATGCAAGTTCGCGTGCAGAGCAAGCCATAAGAGCTGCATCATCACTATATACAGAAGCCACTAATGAGCCCTGACCACGATGAGCGATGTGCATAGCATGGGTGGTATCGCGATAAGCAATGAGTGTAGAGACAGGGCCAAACACTTCATGATCATGTACCAGTTGTGATTGATCAGCATCCTTAATGCCTAACAGAGTCGGTGCGACGCAAGCTGATTTGCTATCTGCATCCAACAGAGTTTGTTTACTGCCATCAAATACAACACTGGCTTCTGTTTTTAAACGTGCTAAACCTTCTTGTACGCTGTCATATTGTGTGCGACTCACTAATGCGCCCATCGTAGTTTCTTCATTACGTGGGTTACCTGCACGCACTGCAGCAAGTTTTGCACTAGCCGCTTCAGACACAGCATCAAATAAATGGGCAGGAACCAAAGCACGACGTGGTGCTGTACAGCGTTGTCCAGTTTTAATTGTCATGTCGCGCACTAAGTTATCGACAAATAAATCAAAGGCTGCACTACCTGCTGTGGCATCTTGTCCCAAGATGGTGGAATTCAAACTATCGGCTTCTATATTCACACGTACTGAATCACGTGCAATCGCTGCATGTGTGCGTATGCTTGCAGCTGTATCTT
>JAXISQ010000240.1:0-3190 GCA_034680505.1 Noviherbaspirillum sp. | reverse complement strand
ATAAGACAATCGGTGGGAGAATGTTTGAAGAGAGTGATCTTTGAGAAGAAATTGCGTTTGATAGGTATTCGCGTTGGCAGTCCAGAACCTGCAGACGGATATGCTGAAGAGCGAGCACTACATCAAACGGAATTATCTTTATTTGATTGATATTGCAGATGTAAAAAACGCAGCGAGTTAGCGTTAATCTCTCAAGCTGCGTTTTTATTTAAATTAGTTCTTTATTGGCTATGAGCTTTTTTAAATCTGTATAGCCACCTATTAAAACACCATCCACAAACACCATAGGAAAAGTGGGCCAGCCCGACCACATTTTCAGCGCGCCGCGCTCTTTCCATTTGCCAAAATAATTACCATATTCCAGATAGTGACAAGCAATGTGATGTTTATTCAGGAGTTTGGTCGCATACAAACAATAAGGATTGTGCGCCATACCAACTACAGTCACCTTATGCTTGCTGATAGCGTGTTGGACTTCTTGAACAATATCGTGCTGGTAGGAAGAAACCTGAGCACGAATCGCAGGATGAAGATGTTGGTCGTCGAGTATGGGGCGGGTCATAGAGTTAGCATTTCCGTAGAGTGATTTAAGTACTGCTAACGGATAGTACTCGATTAGGTTGCGTTGCTTGTTGTTGATTGCGACGCACGAGTGCAGTGAGCGTCATGATGATAGCAATCGTACCTGCATAGAAAAGGATTTGCATGCCACTAGGTGTAGCTTCATAACCGATTAACACATGCAGTATGGAGCCGGTGATAGAGCTCATAGGTAGTACCGATGAGGTGTCCCATAAAGGCGAAACAAGTGCAGGCAGCCAATCAGCTTGGATCAACATTTTTGCCATTTGGCTGGATAAGCCAGCTGCCAGCAATAACAATAATGTTCCTGTAACCGAGAAGAACCAGCGTAAAGGAATACGCATCAAACCCACAAACATGAAGGTGCCGACTATTGCGCCGCCCAAGAGGCCTAAAGCACCGCCACTCAACATACTCACAAGACTGTTGTCACTGCCTGTGGCCATGCCATGTAAAAACAAAACACTTTCAGCACCTTCACGCAATACGGTTAAGCCAACTAAGATCGCAATTGCTGAAAGTTCACGTTGTCCTTCTTTGACTTCACTACCTATACGCTTAGCGTCACGTGCAAGTTCAGCGCCATGCGTAGACATCCAAATGTTATGCCATGCAATCATGATGACAGCAGTGGCTAATACAGCAGCATTAAATAATTCCTGACCACTGCCTTCTGCCAAGTTAGCAATTGTTTCAGCAAGAGCGGCAACGATAAATGAGCCAATCACACCACAAGCCACACCGATGATTAGCCATAAACTACGACGGCTCACTCCACGCGTAGCAGCAGCAATAATGCCTATGACGAGCGCTGCTTCTAAGGTTTCACGAAAAATAATCAGAGCTGAGCCGAACATAATATTTACTCCGCAATCACGACGCCGCGAGCAGTCGCTTGGTTGAACTCACCAACAAAAGGATACTTACCTGCTTTTAAAGGGCCGATAAAAACAGTACCTTTACTTTTGGCTGGAATAATTTTTTCACGATTTAATTCATGACTTTCAAATTCTTCAGGCGTGGCATCTTGATTGTCGATGATCAATTTCACTTTTTTGCCTGCAGGTACACGGACTTCAGCAGGTGAGAACTTATGGTCTTTGATCGTAAGCGTGATTTCGTTATCGGCTGCAAAGGCGAGTGCGGGAGTCAGAGCTAAAGCGCAAATGAGGTGACGTAATTTCATATCGACCATCCATAATAGAGTGATTATCAAGATCGCTAGGTGCGAATCCAAATAATAATCATTCTCATTCAGCCGGTCAAGTTTTTTGTTGTGCCACGTAGCTGATGATTGTTTATTTTTTTATTTTCAATTAGGCAATATAAACCAGTGCCTCTGAATTGGGATCAGCCCTATAACTTATCTATCAAATGGCTAGCTGCTCGATCCGACATCACCAATATAAGCTTTAGACGTGCTCGTGTCATGCCTACGAATAGCTTACGAAAAGTTTTTTCATCGATAGTTGCAAAATCAATTTCAGTGAAGATGATGGCGGGCGCAGATTGTCCTTTAAAGCGATATACAGATTCCGTTAATAATTCACCGGAGCGAAATTCAGGATTACCAAATAAATCGTAATGACCAGAAAAGGATTTCAGACTGTGTGTGCCTAATGCATCGAGTTGAAGAATGGCTGAATTTTCTCGTCCGCGAAAACTCACTATTGCCATATCTTGACGTGTGAAGCCTGCTGATAAACAGCGTGTGATTGCTTGTTTTGTTAGAGCGAGTAATTGTGGAACATCATCATCTGCATAGGTTAAGACATCAATATCTGCACCTTGAAAAGGACTGGCTGATTCGGTTTCTAGAGGAGTGGGGCTGATACGACTAAGGCATTCAACAATTTGTCTAGGATTACGAAAATTCGTTAATGCATGCAAGCTCACCCAGTTAGTTAATTCCACAGCTTGTTTGTTATAGAGATTTTGTAAAGGATCTTCTAGCCAGAGAGCACGGCCTTCTGGTTTTAACAGTCGCAACAAAGTATCGCGCCAGCTTTCAGAAAAATCTTGTCCTTCATCGACGATCAAAGTATCAAATTTCCAATCGTCAGGAACATCAGCAGTAGCAAAACAATGTTCAAGCTGCTGCCAGACTTGCGGATTTTTATAATCAGGCATTAAACCAACTTGGCGTGAAAATTGATCACACAATTGATGAAAGCTACCTATGCGTCCACCAGTGGGAAGTAAGCTGAGTACATGATCAGCGAGCGGACGATTGTATGAAACATAAAGAGGTTTTTTACCTGCTTGTAGTGTGGCAGTAAATTCAGTCAAAGCTAATTGTGTTTTGCCACTACCAGCAGTGCCTATGACACGTAAACGAAATGGATGAAATGCTAATTGACGCGCCCATATTGCAAGGCCACCTGAGAGTCGCGTAACTAAGCTATGCGCTTGTCCTATCATGGCACTAGGATCTGGATAGAGCTGCAGTACATCATTAAAGAAACGTAGCACGCGTTCACGTTTAGCTGGCACATCAATGCATGGCAAAATTTCTTGAATGTGAGCGGGTAGTTGATGTTTATTATTCGCATCAATAATGCGATCCGCATCTAAGCCTGCTAGTTCTATGCGTTTGACCTGATAGTCT
>JAXISQ010000239.1:0-3192 GCA_034680505.1 Noviherbaspirillum sp. | reverse complement strand
TCCCATGAGTGCCGTAGACAAGGCTCGCCTCTTATTTTTCTACTATGTTTTTTCCTCTCGCCGAATAGACATTCGGGACTGCGGCGCGTCAGGTAAAATGCGCATCTCACCACATTGCGATTGCCCATGTCTTATCAGGTTCTAGCCCGTAAATATCGTCCCCGCAATTTCGACACGCTGGTCGGACAAGAGCACGTTGTACGTGCGCTCACGCATGCGTTGGAGCATAAGCGTTTACATCATGCTTATCTTTTTACTGGTACGCGCGGCGTAGGTAAGACCACGCTGTCACGCATCTTAGCGAAAGCCTTGAATTGTATTGGTGCTGATGGTGCTGGCGATATCACTGCTTCACCCTGTGGTGTGTGTGAAGCTTGTGTAGCGATTGATGCTGGTCGTTTCGTTGATTACATAGAAATGGATGCAGCATCAAATCGTGGTGTCGATGAAATGACGCAATTACTCGAGCAAGCTGTGTATGCGCCATCGAATGCACGCTTTAAGGTCTATATGATCGATGAGGTGCACATGCTCACCAATCAGGCTTTTAACTCCATGTTAAAAACGCTGGAAGAACCACCCGAGCATGTGAAATTTATTTTAGCGACGACTGATCCACAAAAAATTCCCGTCACAGTTTTATCGCGTTGTCTGCAATTTAATTTAAAGCAGATGCCACCGGGGCATATTGTTAGTCATCTTGAAAACATACTCGGACAAGAACAAATTACATTTGAAGTACCTGCTTTGCGTTTACTTGCACAAGGTGCGCAAGGTTCTATGCGTGATGGACTTTCCTTAACCGATCAGGCGATCGCCTATGCAGCAGGAAAAGTCACACTAGAAGCAGTGCAAGGTATGTTGGGTACTTTGGATCAAGCGTATTTAATTAGCTTATTAGATGCATTGGCAGCACAAGATGGTGCACGCTTATTAGCCGTAGCCGATGATATGGCTGCACGTAGTTTGTCTTATTCTGCAGCGTTACAAGATTTAGCCACTTTGTTTAATCGCATCGCGATTGCACAAAGCGTACCGCAAGCTATTCCAGAAGATTTACCTGAGCGTGAAGAAATACTCAGATTGTCTGCGCAATTTTCACCAGAAGATGTGCAATTGTTTTATCAAATCGCTGCACATGGTCGTCATGAGTTAGGCTTAGCGCCGGATGAATATGCAGGCTTTACGATGACATTGTTACGTATGCTGGCATTCACACCACTGTGGTCTGATGGAAAAAGTGCACCACAACAAACGTCATCAACAGCACCTGCATCGTCAGTAAAAAAAGTGCAAGCAGCTTCTGCAGTCGTGAGTGCTTCAACTAATAACTCATCAAACGCAGTATCAAGCACAGCATCAAGCACAGCATCAAGTGCTTCACCAAGCGCAGCAACTGAGAAACCACTCAGTCCTGCTATGGCAGCATTAGCAGCAGCACGTAGTCCGAAAGCGAATGCACGCACTGCACCTGCTGCTACATCAGAAAAACCGCAAGCCGCAGCAGAGAACACGACTGCGTCCACTGACACTGCGCAAAAAAAAACTGAAAATTCTGCACAAGCCGACATCATAGTTAGTGCAGCACCTACAAAAATAAATACAACAAATCTCTTTCCGAATTGGGATGGTAGTTGGCCCACCTTAGTTAGAGCTTTAAGTGTGCGTGGTGTGGCACAACAATTAGCCAGTCAGAGTGAATTATTAGCTTGCGAAGCTGAAGGGAATGTTGTGATCATGCGTTTGCGTGTGCCAGTTGAGACGTTACTTTCAGCAGGTAGTGCAGATAAACTATCCGCAGCCTTGACTGAGTATTTAGGTAAAACCATCAAGCTAGTAACCGAGATAGGCACAGTGGCGCATACCGCCCATGCACAAGTCGTCGCTGAACAAGCAACGCGTCAACAAGAAGCAGAAGATGCGATGCACAATGATCCGTTTGTACAAACATTAATAAAAGAATTCGGTGGCACTATCGTGCCTGGATCAATTAAACCTGCCTGATTTTTAATTCACAAGGAGCTAGAGATGATGAAAGGCCAACTTGCCGGCTTGATGAAACAAGCACAGGCTATGCAAGACAACATGAAGAAAATGCAGGATCAATTGGCGACCATAGAAGTAGAAGGTCAGTCAGGTGCTGGTTTAGTTAAAGTCGTCATGTCTTGTAAAAACGATGTCAAGCGCGTCACGATTGATCCTAGTTTATTAGGTGATGATAAAGACATGTTGGAAGATTTAGTTGCTGCTGCATTTAACGATGCAGTGCGCAAAGCAGAAGCTACTTCAGCTGAAAAAATGTCAGGCATGACAGCAGGTCTACCACTGCCTCCAGGTTTTAAACTGCCATTCTAAGAATGATGCACTGCTCGTGAACACGCCTACTAGTCTGGATTTTTTAACCGAAGCACTACGTCGATTACCTGGCGTGGGGCCAAAGTCTGCACAGCGTATGGCTTATCACTTAATGCAGCATGATAGAGAAGGTGCTGCATTATTAGGTCGAGCATTAACGCAAGCAGTAGAAAACATTCAGCATTGTTCACGTTGTAATACATTCACTGAACATGCGATTTGTGAAACCTGTCTCAATGATAATCGTGATGCTTCATTACTCTGTGTAGTGGAGACGCCTGCAGATCAACTCATGATAGAACAAACACTTACCTATAAAGGTTTGTATTTTGTTTTAATGGGCAGACTCTCTCCATTAGATGGCATAGGTCCGAAAGACATACACTTAGAAAAACTCGTCACACGTGCAACCGATGGCGTCGTAAGTGAAATTGTTTTAGCAACCAACTTCACCAATGAAGGTGAAGCGACAGCACACTACATCAGTGAAACTTTGAAAGCGCGTGGACTGAAGGTGAGTCGATTAGCGCGTGGAGTGCCAGTGGGTGGTGAATTGGAATATGTCGATGCAGGCACCATTGCACGCGCGATGTTAGACAGACGCGCTACCTAAATCAATTAATTCGCATGAGTGATTCATCAACATCCAAAGCTGCAAGCACAGGCCCTATGCAGGGTATTAAAGTGTTGGAGCTGGGTACCTTAATCGCAGGACCTTTTTGCTCACGTATCTTGGCGGAGTTTGGTGCTGAAGTCATCAAGATAGAAGCGCCCGATGGTGGCGATCCTATCCGTCAGTGGCGCGTACTCAAAGATGGCAATTCATTGTGGTGGAGC
>JAXISQ010000238.1:0-3196 GCA_034680505.1 Noviherbaspirillum sp. | reverse complement strand
TACAGCATCTATGTTTGTAGCTGCTGCTGCAGGTGCGCGTGTGGCTAAACATGGTGGTCGCAGTGTCTCATCATCTTCAGGCAGTGCCGATGTACTTGAAGCACTAGGTGTGAATATCAATCTACAACCCGATCAAGTCGCACAATCTATACAAGCAACTGGCATAGGCTTTATGTTTGCACCTAACCATCACGCGGCCATGAAACATGCTGCACCTGTTCGCAAAGAATTAGGCGTGCGCACTATTTTTAATATCTTGGGTCCACTAACCAATCCTGCTGGTGCACCAAATATCATGATGGGCGTGTTTCATCCTGATCTAGTGGGTATACAAGCACGTGTCTTACAGCGATTAGGCGCTAAACATGCTGTCGTAGTCTGGGCGCGAGACAACATGGATGAAGTTTCACTAGGAGCATCCACCATGGTGGGCGAATTAGTGAATGATGAAATTCATGAATATGATATTCATCCAGAAGATTTTGGTTTGCAAATGGTCGCAAGCCGCAATCTAAAAGTGGGTAATGTCACTGAGTCCAAAGAAAAAATTCTAGAAGCACTCACCAATAAAACTGGTCCTGCACGTGACATTGTTATTTTAAATTCAGGCACTGCGCTCTATGCAGCTGGTATTGCATCATCAATCGCCAATGGCATCAAATTGGCGCAAGAAGTCGTCGCATCAGGCGCAGCTCGTAGCAAGCTAGATCAATTCGTACAATTCACGCAAAACATAGCAAAATAAATTAGGTGCAATTTTTATGTCCGATATCTTAAAAAAAATTCTAGATGTAAAAGCTGATGAAGTCGCCTCCGCAAAAAAACATCAAGATTTAGCTAGCCTTAGACGTGAAGTAGAAACCAATGCAGAAGCTCGCGCTCAATTACGTTCTTTTGAAGGCGGATTAAAAAATAAAATCCAAGCAGGTCATGCAGGTGTGATTGCAGAGATTAAAAAAGCGTCACCCTCTAAAGGCATACTGCGTGAGAATTTTCATCCTGCAGAAATCGCACAGTCCTATGCACAACATGGTGCTGCATGCTTATCAGTCCTAACAGATGAACATTTTTTTCAGGGCGCACCAGACTATCTAAAACAAGCACGTGCAGCATGTGCTATTCCTGTTTTACGTAAAGATTTTATGATTGATCCTTATCAGATCTATCAAGCACGTTCATGGGGAGCTGATTGTGTTTTGCTGATTGTTGCAGCTTTAGATCATGGATTAATGGCAGAACTCGAAGCTTGTGCACATGAACTCGGCATGGGCGTATTAGTTGAAGTGCATGATGGTCATGAACTCGATGCCGCTTTAAAACTCAAAACGAATATGTTGGGCATTAACAATCGAAATTTGCGTACTTTTGAAACCACGCTCGACACCACTCTAGGTTTATTAAACCGCATACCACCTGAGAAAATGGTGATCACTGAATCCGGCATATTGGCTGCTGATGACGTAAAAAAAATGCGTGACGCTAATGTTCACGCATTTTTGGTTGGCGAAGCGTTTATGCGCGCACCAGATCCAGGAATGGAATTAGCAAGGTTATTTGGCTAAGTTTTTTTACTTACGCCCGCGCAGCCAGCTTTTTCTTAAGCTCACCCCTGCAACAGGCTTCTCTTGCATAGTTAATGCAAACTGTGGCGTCGTGTCAGCTTTAATCTGCGCAGTAAACACCATTAACTCATCACGTCGAAATGCATGAATCTGCAAGGCGTCACCATTACGGTAACGCTTTAATATCGTATCTAGATTTGTTGCAGTAACACGCAAATCATCAATCGCAATCAATACATCACCGGCAGACAAACCTGCTTGATGCGCTACACCGCCTTCATATATTGCAGCCAATTTACAATCATTCCCTTGTCTCGATGTTTTCACACCTAGCGCAGGTTGAGTCGTAGTGTTTTTATCTTCTAGATAGACGCTAAACTTTGCTAACAACGGCTCCAACGGCAGATCTTTCGTTCCGCGCACTGCACGATCAAAAACTGATTTCAGCTGCAAACCCGTCACTTCATCAAACACAGCCTCTAGTTCTGATTCAGTCAAGCCGCGCCCTGATTTACTGCCTAGTGAATAAAAATCACGGCCATAACGACGCCACAGTAAACGCATCACATCATCCAGTGATTTTCTTCCTTTCGTTTCTGTTCTTATCGTGAGATCCAGCGTTAACGCAACCAGAGAACCTTTGGTGTAATAACTCACAATGGAATTGGTCGCATTTTCATCTTGACGATAATATTTAGTCCACGCATCAAAACTCGATTCAGCGACGCTCTGCTTTAAACGACCACTCCCACGCAGCACACCATTGATGGTTTTAGCGAGCAGCTTCATATAAGCAGCCTCATCAATGACACCTGATCTTAGTAAGATCAAATCATCGTAATAACTGGTGAAGCCCTCAAACAACCACAACAGAGGCGTATAGGTTTCGCTCTCTAACGCATATGGCGCAAACACGGCAGGCTTAATACGCTTTACATTCCAAGTATGAAAATATTCATGACTACACAGACCTAAGAACCCGCGATAACCCTCGCCCATCTCAGCTTGACCTTTAACGGGCAAATCAGCACGCGCACAAATCAATGCTGTTGATGCTCTATGTTCTAAACCACCATAGCCATCACCGACAGCTTGCGTCATAAACACATAGCGTGAGACAGGCGCTTTTTTTGTCACTGGCTCAAAAAAAGCAATCTGCGCTTCACAGATTTTTTTTAAATCAGCGCAAAGTCGAGCTTGATCCAAATTCGGCACCTTACCTGTAACGACAAAATCATGGGCAACACCATGTGCCTTAAAACGCATGAGTGCAAACTCACCCATTTCAACCGGATGATCAATCAATGCATCATAATTTTCTGCGACATAAGATCCAAAGCCATAACGCTTGGCTTTTAATTCTGGCATTGCCGTAGCAACCCGCCACTTTGCATAAGCCGCGCCTTGAGGACGCACGATATCAACTACATGTGGCAATGATTCTTGATCGTGCACACGCAGAAAAACACTACTGCCATTAAAAAAGCCATGCGTTTGGTCGAGATGCGCAGATCGGACTGACATATCCCATGCATAAACTTGATAGCGCACTGTCAAAGCATGATCACATGGCGCAGCACGCCATGTTTGCTTATCTAGTTTTTTCAAGCGTACTGCTTTACCTTTAGATTCCG
>JAXISQ010000237.1:0-3205 GCA_034680505.1 Noviherbaspirillum sp. | reverse complement strand
TGCAATCACACCAAATAAGAATAACAAGCTCGCCATAATCCACGGCGTAGGCACTGCTGTATCGACAACATAGCCCATTAATTTTGTGGTCGAACCATTCGCAGCCTCTAATGTTACGTGATACATCATCTCAATTAACATCACCGCACCTGACAAGGCGACTAAAGAAGCAAGACTGACAACGAGTAATGTAGGAAAAATTCGTTTATATTTTTTGTGTGCAATGATGCGCACAGTCATCATAATCAAACTCGCCAAACCTCCAGGTGCATACATCACAATGCAAATGAAAAATACACCTAGATAAAGCTGCCACGCATTAGTGAATTCAGAAAGTAAAACCGTCAGGAGAAGTCCAACGATAGCACCTAGCATAGGACCAAAGAAAAATCCTATACCACCTATGAAGGTAAATAAAAGCACACCGCCTGAACGCAGAACGCTGACATTTTCAGCGCTCACAATTTCAAAATTAATGGCAGATAATCCGCCTGAAATACCTGCAAAAAATGCTGACAAGATCAACATGAAATAACGTACGCGACGTGTGTTGTAGCCTATAAATTCCACACGTTCTGGGTTGTCACGCACTGCATTTGCAATACGTCCTAATGGTGTATGCGCAATCGCAAACATACCCACCGTACTAATAAATAACCAAAACGCGATCAAGTAATAAACCTCAATCTGTGGTCCATAACTAATACCAAATAAAGGCTTGCCAATCACACGATTGCCCGCTACGCCACCTTCCCCGCCAAAAAATCCGGGAAACATCAGTGAACAAGCAAAAACCAATTCAACGATGCCGAGTGAAATCATCGCAAACGTTGTACCTGAGCGTTTGGTAGTGACATAACCAAACAGCACACCAAAAATTAAACCTGCACAACCACCGACTAAAGGAATCAGTGATAAAGGTATCGGCAACACACCATTACCTGCATAGTTAATCGCATGAATCGCAAAGAAAGCACCCAGACCTGAATACACAGCATGCCCAAAAGAGAGCATGCCACTTTGACCTAAGAGCATGTTGTAAGACAGCGCAAAAATCATCACCGTACCCATTTGGGACAAGATGGACAAAGCACTACCTGAAGTAAAAATTTTAGGTGCTGCCATCAACACCAAGGCAAACGCAGTCCAAACTAACCAGCGTCCTAAATTGAGTGGCTTAAATTCTATGGGGCGTAATGCGTGCATGCTTTAGCCCTCTCGATTACCAAGCAAGCCCTTAGGCCTGAAGATTAAAACTAATAACAGCAGTAGATAAGGAAGTATCGGCGCCATCTCAGACAAAGTCAGTGAAAGCAACCTATAGCTAGAGGTATCAGCTGCTACTGATACACCCATCAACTTTGCTAAAGTGAGTAAAGACCAATCCAAAGCAACTGCAAATGTTTGTATCTGACCGATCAAGATAGATGCGAGTAAAGCACCAGATAAAGAACCCATACCACCCACCACCACCACCACAAAAATAATGCTACCAACTGTCCCTGCCATCGCAGGCTCAGTGACAAAGGCATTACCTCCGATTACACCGGCTAAACCTGCAAGTGCACAACCACCACCAAACACCAACATAAACACTCGCGGTACATTGTGTCCTAATGCCTCGACAGTATCAGGATGCGTGAGTGAAGCTTGAATCACTAAACCAATACGCGTATGTTTTAACACTAAATAAATAGCAGCAAGCATCAACATCGCAACCAACATCATAAAGCCGCGATAAATAGGAAAGGCAGAGGTGAATAAGGTGAATAGAGGACCATCGAGTTCTGCCGGAATTTTATAGGGGACGGCAGCACGACCCCAGATCAACTGTACTAACTCAACAATCACATACGATAAACCAAATGTAAATAACAGTTCAGGTATGTGACCATATTTATGTACAGAGCGTAAACCGTATCGTTCAACTCCTGCACCGATTAAACCAACAATCAGTGGAGCAACGATTAGTGCGGGCCAAAATCCAATAGTCGTACTAATGGCATAACCAAAATACGCACCCAACATATAAAAAGAAGCATGCGCGAAATTGAGCACGCCCATCATACTAAAGATGAGCGTTAATCCAGCTGAGAGCATGAATAGCAACAAACCGTAACTTAGGCCATTCAATATCGAAGTGATTGTAAATTCCACCAGCGTCCTTTTTTTATTAACGACTTATGAATAAAAGCATTCGCTCTTTAAGCAGTTGGTAATTTATGATCCTTGTAAATATCGCGTATTTTATTTTTCAGGATTTTTCCGGTCGCGCCTAATGGCAAGGCGTCAGTGAAAACCACATCATCGGGCGTCCACCATTTCGCAATCTTACCTTCATAGAATTGAATTAACTCTTCTTTCGTTACTTCCATATTCGGTTTTTTAACCACAACGAGTAAAGGTCGTTCATCCCATTTAGGATGATAGACACCGATACAAGCAGCTTGTAAAACGGAAGGATGCGCCACTGCGATATTTTCTAAATCAATGGTGCCTATCCATTCACCACCGGATTTGATCACGTCTTTGCTGCGATCTGTGATTTGCATATAACCCTCTGCATCAATCACAGCCACATCACCAGTTGGGAACCAACCATCTTCGAGTACGTCCCCACCTTCATTTTTAAAATAGCTATCAATAATCCAAGGACCTTTAACCAACAGGTTGCCATAGGTCTTACCATCCCAAGGCAGTTCTTTACCTGCATCATCAACGATTTTCATATCAACACCGAAAATCACGCGACCTTGTTTTTCTAGAATAGCCTGACGCTCTGCAGCAGGTAATGCATCATGACTTGCTAACAGTGTGCATGAGGTACCGAGTGGTGACATTTCTGTCATGCCCCAAGCATGTACGACTTCTACGCCATACTCTTCACGGAAAGTTTTCATCATGGCAGGTGGGCATGCAGAGCCACCGATCACTGTCCGTTTAAATGATGAGAATTTCAGATTATTTTGTGCGACATAAGTTAAAAGACCCAACCACACGGTAGGCACACCGGCTGAGAAAGTGACTTTCTCTTGCTCGAATAATTCATAAATAGATTTACCATCCAGAGCAGGACCAGGGAATACTAGTTTTGCGCCTGTTAGTGGCACTGAATAAGGTAAGCCCCATGCATTCACATGAAACATAGGAACAACAGGTAGCACCACATCACGTGCTGAAACATTTAATGCATCAGGCAAAGCAG
>JAXISQ010000236.1:0-3222 GCA_034680505.1 Noviherbaspirillum sp. | reverse complement strand
GTCATATCGCTGACTTAAGCACCCTTGTTGGAACAGATTCGAAATTTACAAAAAACGCTTAGATGAAATCTAAGACTACTGTTTACAAATTAGCAAAAAAAGCAGTGTTTAATTCTGCTATCAAGCTAACCAAAGATTTTAACTGATAAACAATTTTTCTCCAACCTCTATCCGCATTCTAAGAGCGCTAAGCCTATGCCTAGACTATAATTTCAACTTCAATTAATGATTCACCATGTGAAATGGTGCAAGTATGACAACATGGGCCAAATTTCCATTAAGACCGAAGAAGATATAGTAGGCATGCGTTTAGCAGGTAGGCTCGCAGCCGAAGTGCTTGATTTCATAGAACCGCATGTAAAACAAGGCATCACCACCGATGAACTCGATCGCCTGTGCCATGAATACATGGTGAATGTGCAGCAATCAATTCCAGCACCATTAAATTATTGCCCTCCTGGTTATACGCCCTATCCTAAAGCCATCTGTACTTCCGTGAATGACGTTGTGTGCCACGGCATACCAGGTGACAAGGTTTTAAAAAATGGTGACGTTATCAATATTGATATTACCGTCATTAAAAATGGTTATCACGGCGACACCAGTCGCATGTTTTATGTGGGTGAGCCTTCCATACTCGCCAAACGCTTGGGTGACATCACATTCGAATCTATGTGGATAGGCATTTCTAAAATTAAGCCCGGTGCACATCTAGGTGATATTGGCTATGCCATTCAACAACATGCTGAAAAAGCAGGCTACAGCATAGTGCGAGAATTTTGTGGTCATGGCATAGGCAAGGTCTTTCATGAAGAGCCACAGGTTTTGCATTATGGTCGTCCAGGCACACTAGAAAAACTAGTCGCCGGTATGATTTTTACTGTTGAACCCATGATCAATGCAGGTCGCCGCGAAATTCGTGAAATGGGTGATGGCTGGACCATTAAAACCAAAGATCGTAGTCTCTCCGCCCAATGGGAACACACCGTGCTGGTGACTGAAACAGGATATGAGGTCCTGACAGTTTCAGCAGGTTCACCTCCTCCACCTGCAATCATTGCGGAGCATCATGCCGGCGCCCCGGCAAGCGTTGCCTGATCAGGCATCCCTAGCCCGTTCACTGCGGGAGCAGCTTAAGCACGGTCGCGCGCAAATCGTTGCGGAATTTCGTCTGCATCCTAAGCCCGAGCGTCTGCTCACACGCATGCGTCAAAATGCTGATCAAGTCATGACAGCAGCATGGAAAGCTTTTCACTTACCAGCCAGTACTTGCTTAGTCGCAGTCGGTGGTTATGGTCGTGGTGAGTTATTTCCGCATTCTGATATTGATTTGTTGATCTTATTAGATCAAGCAGCAGATACAGAATTGCAATCTAAACTAGAAAAACTAGTCCAATTATTTTGGGATTTAGGATTAGAAATCGGTCACAGCATACGCACAGTAGAAGAATGTCTTACTGAATCAGCAGCTGACATTACTGTACAAACTAGTCTACTCGAAGCACGTCTTATCACAGGTAACCGCGCACTTTTTACTTCACTGCAGCAGCACTATCAAAAAGCGATGGATGCACGCGCTTTCTTTCAAGATAAAACACTGGAATTGAGACAGCGTCATGTGAAGTATGAAAACACGCCGTTTAGCTTAGAACCGAATTGCAAAGAAAGTCCGGGTGGACTGCGTGATTTACAAGTTATTTTATGGGTTGCAAAAGCAGCAGGCTTAGGAAATTCATGGCGTGAACTTGCAGCCAACGATCTCATCACTACAACAGAAGCCAGACAACTGGCGGAAAAAGAACGGGCTTTCAAAGACATACGTATACGTTTGCATTTACATGCTGAACGACGTGAAGATAGATTAGTCTTTGATGTGCAAACTGCGATTGCAGAGACTTATGGCTTCGAAACTAGCGCAGAGCGTCGCTCGAGTGAATTACTCATGCAACGCTACTACTGGGCTGCGAAAGCTGTCACACAACTGAATACCATTTTGCTGCAAAACATAGAGGCCAAGTTATTTCCTCAAACGAGTATTTCAAGACCCGTTAATGCGCGCTTTAATGAAGTGAATGGTGTTATCGATATCGCGCATGAAAAAATATTTGATGAAACGCCTTCCGCAATATTAGAGGTTTTTAAAATATTGCAGCAGCAGCGCGAATTAAAAGGTATGACACCACGCACACAACGTGCGATCTGGCATGCGCGATTTAATATTGATGCAAAGTTCAGGCGCGATCCTGCTAACCGCGCACTATTTTTAGAAATTTTACAATCACCAGGTGGTGTAACACATGCGCTAAGGCAGATGAATCAGCTGTCTATATTAGGTCGCTATCTACCGAATTTCCGTAAAATCATAGGTCAGATGCAGCATGATTTATTTCATGTCTACACAGTCGATCAACATATCTTAATGGTCGTGCGTAATGTGCGTCGCTTTTGTATACCAGAGCATGCACATGAATATCCATTTTGCAGTCAGCTTATCGCCAACTTTGCACAACCATGGTTAATTTATATTGCTGCATTGTTTCATGATATTGCTAAAGGCCGGGGTGGCGATCATTCGCAATTAGGCAGAGCTGATGCACGACGCTTTTGTCGTGAACATGGTCTCTCAAAAACAGATACGGAACTGGTGGTGTTTTTAGTTGAACATCATCTCACCATGTCGCAAGTCGCGCAAAAACAAGACTTATCTGATCCTGATGTGATTCGTGCATTTGTGCGTATCGTCAAAGATGAAAGACATCTCACAGCTCTCTATTTACTCACCGTTGCAGATATCCGCGGCACGAGCCCAAAAGTATGGAATGCTTGGAAAGGCAAATTACTCGAAGACTTATATCGCATGAGTTTGCGTGTGCTGGGTGGCGAAGCGCCGACAGCAGATCGTGAACTTAAAAATCGTCAACAAGAAGCGATTGCTGCGCTACGTTTATTTGGATTATCAGCAACAGCACATGAAGCGCTGTGGAAAACATTAGAGATTGGTTATTTCTTGCGGCATGATGCCTCAGAAATTGCATGGCAAACACGCGTCCTTCATGAACATTTAGGCAGTGAGTCACCGATTGTGCGCGCTCGTCTTGCACCTATAGGTGAAGGTTTGCAAGTGACTGTGTATGTAAGGGACCAACCGGATTTATTTGCGCGTATCTGTAGCTATTTTGATAGAAAAAATTTCAGCATCTTAGATGCGAAAGTACACACTAC
>JAXISQ010000235.1:0-3255 GCA_034680505.1 Noviherbaspirillum sp. | reverse complement strand
CTGCTTAGGATCACCCACTATAAAAACAGTGGGTTGTACCGCCCCTTCACTCTCAGCATACGCCTCCAGCCAATTTTTTATGATATGCCATTGCAAAGGATTGGTATCTTGAAATTCATCTAACAAAATATGTCGATAACGTGCATCTAAACGCATCTGTAAATATGCTGCATGTTCCGAGTGACTTAATAAACGCCATGCATGCCATTCCAAATCCGCAAAATCTAGTACGCGACGTTCTGCCTTAATTGACTGATAGTGATCAACGCAAGCCGTGCCAACTTTAAAAATCGCCTCATTTATTTGCAACACCAAAGGTTCGAAACTACGATGATGAAATTGAATCAACGCGTGACAAATTGATTGCCAAGTTTCTAGATATACTTCTTCTCCACCGATTACATGCACTGCATTCAATAAAGTTGCATTCGAAGGGGCTTTACGAGGTTTACCCTCTGCCGTGATAAATGCACCCCAGAGCACTTCAAAGCCAACTAAACCATTTGCTTCCGTTACAGCACGC
This sequence comes from Noviherbaspirillum sp., assembly GCA_034680505.1. Taxonomy (GTDB): domain Bacteria; phylum Pseudomonadota; class Gammaproteobacteria; order Burkholderiales; family Burkholderiaceae_D; genus Pernthalerella. The sequence continues at coordinate 2,732 of JAXISQ010000235.1, read as the reverse complement.
TCAATAGTCGTCGCAACTTTTTGATTCGGTGCAGTGCCTTGTCCTAATAATTTAGCGATGGAAGAAATCTGACTTAAGAGTAAATGATCTTTCCACAACAACAATCTTGCGTCTCTTTGACCGTCTTCACCACATAATTCATGCAATGACTGCAAAGGGTTGCCATGTTGATTCGCAGCCCACCATTCCGCTCGTTTATCTACAAACGCATAAATCAAAGCTTTAGTATTGTGCTCACCTATAGCTTCATACAGCATCACCAATGCTTCACGCAGTGGCTGCACTTCGGTTTGTTTTAATGTTTGAGTAAATTTAACCCAAGCCATATCGATTAATTCTTCAGCGTTTTCTTCTAACGCATAACCATGTGGCACACCTGCATTCAATGGCGCAATTTGCAATAATCTCGCAAACCAACTATGAAAAGTATCAACAGATAAACCAACTGGACTTGATAGCACACGCTGATACAAACCACGCGCATTTGCTAATTGCGTTTTTGCTGACTCCGTATTTAAACCCCGCTCTGTCAATAAAAGCAGAGCAGTGTCATCATCGGTCAAAGCGAGTTCGCGCAACAACTCGAGTAAGCGCTCACGCATCTCTTGCGCCGCTTTACGTGTAAAAGTAATCGCCAATAATTCTTCGGGCCTTGCACCATCTAATAACAAACGCAACATGCGTGATACAAGAAGCCAAGTCTTACCACTTCCGGCACAAGCCTCAATCAAAACAGAATGTGTGGGATCGCAAGCAGTGGCTGTGAAAGTACTTGCATCAACCGATACATCATTCACCAAAAAATCTTGCACTTCATTCGGCGGCAAAATGACTGGCGTCATGACCATGCTCCTTTACGACATAAACCGTGCATGTCACACCAATCACAAGTCTTACCCACGCCATTGGCAGGCAATGGCACATCATTTGCCATTTCATTTATGTTTGTTTGTATTTGTTTTTCTAATTCCGTACACCACTCCTCATAGGGCTTAGCTTCTATCTCTACAACTTTTGTTTTATCAAATGTGACATAGCGAGCAGGTACGGTGGTTGACTGCATCATCAATCCATAGAAAGCCAACTGATGATCTTCAATTTGCTTTAAGCCTTTTCTTAAACGAGAGGGATCGATTGTTTTATAGTCAATAATCATACGCTGCTCGCTGTTTGTATCAATGCGATCGATACGACCATGCAGACGCAGACTAAATTTCTGCTCTTGGTTAGACCACGTTAATTCGCGCTGTACATCATGTTCACCTAATTCAAATAGCCAACCCTCTGCTGCATGTTTTTGTGACCATTCAAGATAAGCAGGTATATTTTTTTTCCACTGCACATAAAAACCTAATGCAGCAGGATTTTTATCGAGTAAAGGTAAGAATACAGACTCAGTAACTGACTCTAACAATGCAGCTTGCTGTTCTATGGGAACGGGAGTTTCATGCAATGAGCGCTCATAGCGCAACAAAATATCATGCACCCAATCGCCATAGTCGCGTTTTTGCGGTAACTCATTGATACCATCGAGAGCAGATAGCTTTAATAAACGCGAAGCAAAAAACTGATAGGGACATGCATGTAAAGAATTCACGCCACTTGCAGATAAAGCAGTAGGTAATAATTCTGCTACACGCGGTTGAGGTTGCATTGGTAAATGCTGCTGCAACAGCATAGGCGGCACTGCAATCTGATGGGCAGGCAAAGGTGCTTGCTTTTGCAATGCTAGTTGCAATTCCAAACGCTGTATCCATGTACTCACTGGATTAGCTTCACCATGTCGTTGCGACTGCCATGACAACACGACTTGCGGACAATGTAATAAGAGCGCAGCAAAATAGCGGCAATGTTCTTGATGACGCATTGCACGTGATGAGAGGCCCAGTTCAGTTCGAACTACATCAGCAAAAAATAAAGTTTCTGTAGATGGCGCGGGTAAATGCACTGCATCACCACCTAGGATGATAACTGCATCAAAGTAACGCAAAGATGTGTCATGCAATGGGACGATGATGACGCGCTTATCACTACGTGGTGCTTCAAAAATTGTTTGCTCTAGTTCTAAGTTAATTAATGCACGCCATTCAGCAAGACTGAATTTTTCATGTAAAGCTACGCAATCATGACCAACTGCATCCATTAATTCAAGAATCTGCTTGCCTGCTACATCTTCAGCAAATGCCGTTAACAAACCCAATGCATCAAATACACCGCGCGTAATCTTTACCCATTCTGGAATTGTTTTATTTCCTGAAAATCGTGCAGCTTCTCTTGCCATGGCTTCTATCAATTCATTCGCCAATGGCAAATCAACTAAGGCCGCCCTAATTTCTTTCCAACCTCCTGTGACGCCCTCTTTTACTAAGGCTTTTTCTATACTCATGCGTTGCAGCGCTTCTGTCTCTGCATCAGGAAATAGAAAAGGGGATTTTAAAAAATCGAGCAAGGCTAGTGTTTGCGCATTCGAAGCCACCAACTCTAACCATGCAGCTAATACTGCCGCTGCTCGTGTGGTGGATAACTTCCAACCTGTTTCATCAGATACAGCAATGTCAGCACGCTCTAGTAATGCACGTACACGTCGCGCCACCATACGATCTTGCGGAACAAGGGCAATCTGTGTTTTACCTTCTTGTATCCATGACACGACTGTTTGCGCTGCGCGTTGTGCTTCATCTTCTAGATCACGCGCTTGCGATAGCGTTAATGCATAATTTTGCGATGATGAT
>JAXISQ010000234.1:0-3291 GCA_034680505.1 Noviherbaspirillum sp. | reverse complement strand
ATGGAAAATTCCATGGCACGACTTGACCCACTACACCTAATGGTTCGCGACTGACATAATTTAAAAAACCAGCTTCGACTGGAACTACATCACCTTGAAATTTATCTGCCATACCACCGAAGTAACGATACGTCACCGCAGTACGTGGCACATCAAGTATGCGTGAATCACGAATCGGATGACCTGTGTCTAGCGATTCCAACATTGCTAACTGTTCCGCATTGGCTTCAATCAGATCAGCGAGCTTCAACAATATGCGACCTCTATCCATCGCTGACATACGCGACCATTTAGGATAGGCACGTTGTGCAGCCTGAATCGCTTTATCGACATCAGCATGACCAGCCATAGCGATCTGAGCGATCTCACTATTGTCATGTGGATTAAGCGTGGCCATGGTTTCGCCAGATTCTGCGTTGACGAATTTTCCATCAATAAAAAGCTGAGTATGAATTGCGCCCTGCAAAGCCGCAGGTATCTGCGACTTAGCGATTGTTTGAGTCATGCTGGTTCTCCGGAGCGAATCTTGTTCGCTCCTATCTAGTTGAAATGAGCACTACGATCTTGAATGACATCGCACATAACAAACAGAGATTGCAAACATTCTTGCAATCTCTGTTGCGAGGTCATTAGAACTGCACCGGTACTTCTGGTGATTCACCTTTTTGAATCTCATACACAAGACTCGGTGAACCGTTTTCCCATACCAGTAGCATGGAGCGCTTAGGGCTATAACCCTGATGACGACAGTAAGCAGGCATCGCTGCCATGTCACCGGCTTTCATAATCACTCGTGCGAGTGGTCTGCCGGTATTTTTATCTGCGCAGTCCCAGTGAATTTCATCACACATTTGGAAGAACCATTCCACTCTATCGTTAGCATGCAAGATAGGAAGAATATGTTCTTCTGTTGTAGGACACATATAGCTGTGTTTCACCACTGAAGTGAAGGATGGATTCCATGTGACTTGCGAGCGTGAGAGGAATGCAAATAAATTAAATGCATGGACTTCATTTTCAAAACCTGGCTCAGGATGTAACTCTGGCTGATCTTGCGGTACATCGGCAAATGCACGATTGACTGGCGCACCACGTTCATCAGTACGTAAATTTAAATCGCCTTTTAAACCAACACAACGCGTTGCTAATTCACGAGCACGCGTAATCGCAGGACGATTATCTCCATTCTTGCGACCATACGGTGTGCCTGTTTCTTGCGGTGCAGAGAAAGGATCAAAACCTGCATTGGTCCAATCATCTAACATGGTTTCAAAAGTTGCTTTGATTTGCTCGGTTGGGAAGTTTTCTAATAAATCCACACCCGCTGTTTTCATCGTGCCGTTGAATGCGCCTGCATACATATCAACAGATTTATAGTGATTCAAGGTGCCAAACACAGCATCAAAATTCACACCACCATAAAAAAATCCCCATGCACAGTCACGCATTAAAGCGCGTAGGAAATTGCCAATATCCATAGTATGTGACAGCGGACGGCCATCACGAGTGTGCCAACTAATGTGCGCAAAATATTCATCGCGGCGAAAGGTGAATGAGCCTAGCGTAAAAGCTTTATAGCCCATGGTTTTATCTGGTGCGGTGGCAATTACTTTTGCTAAATCTGCAGGTGCGTTCATGTCAATCTCCTGTTGAATTGTTTTAAATTAAGCGGTTTGGCAAATGTCAGCCCACTTCTCGACCGACAAATCACCTTTACAGGTTTGCATCACAAGAACGCCAGGATCTTTACTACGGAATTGATACGCTGTGTTCTTTGGTAGCATGCCTTGATGACCACGCTTTAATTTCATCCAACCCATCTTCTTACCTTGAGGCTCACCTGCTACTAATACTGCACCATCTTTTTCTGCATCTTTAACGATTTGTGCATCATCAAGTTTGATGAGATGCACTTCAACTTCGCCATCCATGACTAAAGCAAATTCATCATGGGCACAGGTATACCAAGGTGAAGCACCTTCAGCACGCAAGGTCTCCAGCACATAAATTTGGTTTTGACCAAACACTACTTTTTCATAGGGCTTGGAATTGTTTGCTATTTCAAAGCAATTTGAAAAAGCGTAATGGCGCACGTCATCATCAATCGCTTGCACACCACCTTTTTCATAGGATTTCAACGAACCGAATTTGGTCTCGTATTGGACTGTCATGCTTGTCTCCCATCGTTATTATCGTTTTGATATGACTGTATTCAAGTACAGACTGAGATGCAGTGTAGGCAGCAACTGACAGGTTGACTAGAGGGTAAACAACGATTTATCTGTTCGCGAATAACGAATAATGAATGGATTTTTACATTAACAAAAAAATAATTTATGCGTATCTATAAGGCTTTATAAAAGCTGTGCTGGCTCATTACTCAACCAACCACGTTCAATTAAAACCTGATCCCAAGGCGGTGTGCCAGCAAACTTATTCATTAAATGATTAATGAACAGCTGTAGCTTTAAACCGCGACGTGAAGTGTGCGGATAAATCGCAGACAACCAAAATGAAGATAACTGCCAATCTGTTAACACTGGCACTAACTCACCCGAGACTAAATAACGCGATGCGACCAAAGTCGGCAAACAAACCAGACCTGCACCTGCACAGCCGTATTCAGCTAGCAGATGCACGCTGTTTGTTAACAGTGGTGGTTTTAGATGGATGGAGATGACTTCCTGCTCACGAAAAAAATCCCATCGATCACGCGTGTGATAACCCGAATAAAGACCTAAACGATGTTCACGTAAATCACGGGGATTATTTAATTCAGCGTTCGCTGCTAAATAAGCTGGTGAAGCACAAAATACGCGACGCACTGGAAACATTTTTTTTGCGACCAGCTCTTCAGAAGCCGGAGAAAAAATCTGCAAGGTGCAATCAAAGCCTTCTTTCACAGGATCGATCACGGTGTCAGACACAAACAAATCTAAATTAATATCGGGATGCAGTTGCTGAAACTCTTGTAACTCCACAGCTAAGTGACCCAACACAAAACCCGGCAATGCATGAATGCGTAACTTACCTTCCGGTGAATTTTGCGTCTTACGCATTTCATCGAGCAAACCACTAGAGCGACTCAACAATTCTGCACAATCTTTTACATAAGCTAATCCCAACTCGGTCAGTTTTACTGAACGAGTCGTTCTATGTAAGAGCGGTGCACCGACATATTCTTCTAGTTGCTGTACGCGTGCTGTCACCACAGATTTCGCAACGCGTAACTGCTGCGCTGCAGCCGCAAAACTACCTGCATCAGCAACAGCAACAAAAGCTTCTATGGTT
>JAXISQ010000233.1:0-3294 GCA_034680505.1 Noviherbaspirillum sp. | reverse complement strand
GCCGCAAACATTAAATGATTTTCCCAACATAGATAAATCAAACGTTTGCCATGAAATAGATTTTCTCCATCTTGTTGATGCAATGGATACTCACCTATGCTTACCATCAAATCCTTGCCCGTTGCCTGCATGATTACTCTCCGTGTCCTTGTGGCTTCATACGACCACTCCATTGTCTGAAGTGTTGACGATCTTCACTGGATGCGAATTCGCCATTATCTTCACCGCCATTAATGCCGTAGTAGCGAATCACTTCACGCACTGGGCTGTCACCTGGCGATGCAGGATTGATTTCGTCGGGATAGCAAGCACCTTGATAAATTTGATGCACAGGTATCCATGCCTGTACATATTTTTTAGGCTCATGCTCGAAGATCTCTTTGCAGTGATCACTACAGAAGTGATACTTCATACCGTGATAGGTAGTCTCGCGCAAAGAAATTTCTGTTGCATCACCTGGTTCAGTAAATAGTGTTGGCACCTGACATACCTGACACAACATAGGCAGGATCTGGTTGTACCAACGACCTTCTTTACCTTCTGCTTGTTCACCCCAATGCTCTAGGCGTGCACGGTAATGACGATGGAAGGTGTCTGGATATTTGCTCGACAACCAATCCAATTCATCTTTACTTGGAATCCATGTATGGAATGCAGCAGCATGGCCATATTGATAGAAAGTTGCCCATGCTTGATGGCTGATGTGATCCTTACCTTCGCAAGCATCATCCCAACCTTTAGGTTTACGTATGCCATAACGTGCTAAGTCAGCAAACAATGCACCGCCGTTCGATTCAGCATACATTTCCCATGCTTCTTTCCAACTCATGACACGCTTAGGCAGCATGTAGTCTTGCATCATGGCGACTAAGGTTAATAAACGATAACCGCGCCAGAACCATTTATCCATCCAACGTTGAACGATAGGGACATTGTCTGGATCTTGTTCCAACATGAATTTAATGCACTCAATACCGAGTGTCATGTGACGTGATTCATCTGATTGCGCAGAGAAACCGAATGTCACGGTTGATAAGTCGCCGTTATGTGCAGCGCCACTCATGAAAGGCACGAACAATAAATTCGTCAGTACATATTCAAATGAAAAACTGACTGCTGTTAAGAATTCAAATGGACCGCCTGAGTAAGCATCTTCAAAGAAGCTCTTAGGTACGGACAGATACCAAACATTATCAAACCAGTGATTGGCATTGTGCATGCCGTTGTAATACTTGTTGTAATGCGAAATCGCATGCGTTTCTGTTTGGAAGTGGCGCAATTCATCTACTGCTTGCATTTGTGATGCAACACGTGCACCTGCACCAGTGAATTGACGACCTGCATGAGCAAAACCACGATGTGCGTAATACTCTAGCGGAGTCACGCCTTGGATAAAGAGTTTCAGCGCATTGATATAACGCGCATCAGTTACACCTAATTCACCATGACTTTGTGCAAAGGCTTCAATCACAGCGTAGAGTTTTTTCTCTTTCTCTGCTTGATATTTCCAGTATGCGTCCATGGTGAGACGGAATGGATCTTCCCATTTATCCCAGTCATGAATTTTTATACCTTCATATTTATCATAAGGAAAAACTTTATCCATAGGCTGATAAGTAGTGTCCCAATGCAGGCCACGCGTCATAGCTGCATAACGCTCTTTCAAACCTAACTTCTTTTTGACGACTCTTGTATCCATCTTCAATCTCCTGATCAGGGGGGTTGTTCTCGTTATAAATTCTATTAAAGTCCGACTGACTCACGACCGCTAACAGGGAAATAAGCGCGATGTAAAATTTCTGGATCATCACGTAACTTACCTGGCTCACCGTCGTATGAAACACTACCTCGCGACATCACATAAACATGATGTGCAAGTGCTAAAGCAAGTTGTGTAAATTGTTCAATCAATAAAACACCAATACCACTGGCAGCAATTCTACGAATCACCGGTACTAAACGCGCAACAATGGTGGGCGCTAAACCAAACGATAATTCATCAATGACTAAGAAGCGTGGTGTCACGATGAGTGCTTGAGCAATAGCCACCATTTGTTGTTGACCACCAGATAGATCACCGGCAGCTTGTTGCAATTTCTCTTTTAATTCTGGAAACAACTCTACTGTGCGTTCTATCGATGCATTAACTTCACCACGCGACAAACTACCACCAGCTACGAGTAAATTATCACGGACAGTTAATTCGCGCAGAACCTGATGCCCCTCGGGCACAGTCGCTACACCACGACGCCGAATTTCATCTGCATCCATGCCAACCATGTCGACACCATCTAACCAAATCTCACCGAACGCAGGTTCAATCACACCTGATATACCTAATACCGTACTTGTTTTACCGGCGCCATTTGCTCCCATCAATGCAGTGATTGATGCGGGCGCAATGCTTAATTCAATCGCTTGGGTAACTGGCTTAGTACCACGCACCATCACGAGATTTTTAATCTCGAGACGATCATGACGTAAATTAGCAGGAGGAATTTTTGCACTCATGCTGCCGCCTCCAGTTCATCAAAATTACCCAGATAAGCTTGTTGCACTTCTGGTTTTTTCAGTACTTCTAAAGTAGGGCCTAAGGCAAGTAACTTACCAAAATCGAGCACCATGGTTTCATTACAGCAGGCAGAAATTAAATCAACGTCATGGTCAATTAAAAATACTTGCGATTTGCAATAACCCGGTATGCCACGTATTACTTTTTGCAGATGCTCAGATTCAGAACCACTCATACCTGCACCTGGTTCATCCAACATCACTAATTTAGGACTACCAATTAATGCTTTCGCGATTTCAGCGAGATGACGTTCTTCTGTAGATAAATCACTACCACGACGATTCAGTCTATGACTGAGTCCTACAAAATCAATTGCGCCATACACGGCTTTACGTCTAGCTTCTCTATTTTCAAAAGTCGAGTGATCTGCAATCGCTTCTACATTTTCTAGTAGCGTTAAATCTTCAGCGATCTGGTCTGTTTGAAAGGTACGACGCAAACCAAATTCAGCACGTTTATGGGCTGGCAAACCGGTAATCAATTCGCCATTGACTTTGACCCAACCAGTTTTTGGTTCTACAAAACCAGACATGACATTTAAGAGTGTGGTCTTACCTGCACCATTCGGGCCGATTAATCCTACGATAGGTTTAGTTAAGTTAACTGTTAAACCATCAATCGGTTTAACACCACCGAACTGCACACTCACATTATTAATTTCTATCATCGCTATCTTCCTCAATCAGCGATAAGCCGCAAATGGTTTTGGATAGCGCTCATCT
>JAXISQ010000232.1:0-3320 GCA_034680505.1 Noviherbaspirillum sp. | reverse complement strand
TTAAAGCGATTGCCGCCGGCACGGAAACTTGTGCTTAATCTCTGCTGAAAATGAAGTGATGCACATTCATGCATCATGACTTTAAAACGGTGGCTGCCCTTCTTCTGTCCGAATCAAATAACAACTCAACATAGAAGCAAGCGCACAAAAGGCCCAAAAAAATAAAAAGCCCAAGGTATAAGCTGCCTTAGGATTGAGATCCACATGTCCGCCCACGAGCAATAAATCGACTGGATCAAATAATGAAAAGAAAAAACCTTCCGCCAATATCGCCACCATAAAAGATGGCCACAATACAACTAGCGCTAGTTTCAACATGTTTGCCGCTCCTCAGATGAATACCTAACCCACTGCATACTAGGGTTGGATCTCTATTTCTTTTTGTTTAGGCCAATCCCAGCGCCCTTGTAAACGCCAAGTGCGCTGACTATCTTGTAATTCTATCTGCCAATGAGCACGCTCTAATAAAGGCAGCAGCACAGAAAACTTACCTTCTGCATTAGGCTTAACTTGAAAACGCATATCTTTCGCAGGCAAGGTGGGATGAATCACTAAAAGTATTAAAGCAGAAGATTTATCGGCTCCACTAAGTTGGCCGTGCATTTGCCCCAAGCTAGGATCATAGTGCATCGCTAATTGCAAACCCAAAGTTTTCGCCTGTGCTTCACGATGTAAATCTTGATTAATCGCCTTACCTTGTTTGTAGTAATCATCCACTACTAAGGCATCTGCTCCTGAAAATGAAATCCACATGGTGATAAAGCCTGCAACAATCACAATCGCTGGACCAGCCATCAACAACCACGGCCAACGGTGCCGATACCAAGGCGTTGATTGCAAAACAATTTTATTCGGCATAACCATTTGAGCTCACCTTAACGCGGAATAAAAAATACCGCTTTTTCTTTAATTTCTAATTCATCACCGTTAGTGACTTGTAAATTAAACCAAATTTTATTCGATCCTTTTTGACCCACACCCGCATCGACTCGTACGCGTACTGGAACAGCGCGTGATTCAGTACTTCCTAATTCAATTTCTTCAGCAGCACCATCTAAACGAATGCCATCTAAACCTGAAACACTTAAACGGAAATGATGTACAGCTTCATCTGTGTTCATGATCTGTAATCTATACACATTCTCTATCATGCCATTTTCAACTTCACGCCCCATCGCACCGCGATCTCGTATCACATCCATTTTGAAAGGTGTACGTGTGAGTAAAGTTCCAAAAAACACAGAGACGATGACGAATAGCACTACGCTATAAATTAAAACTCTAGGGCGCAATGTATGGCGCAAAATTTGCGCTGAACTCCACCGACCTAACATGGCATGTTCAGTCCAGTAACGTATCAATCCTCGTGGCGATCCAACTTTATCCATCACGGTATTACAAGCATCAATACAAGCTGCACAACCTATACACTCATATTGCAAACCTTTGCGTATATCGATACCAGTTGGACACACCTGCACACACAGTGAGCAATCTATACAATCACCGAGTTTTTTATCTGCTGAAGTTTCTGTTGTGGTTTCTGCTTTGATATGCGCTCCGCGTGGCTCGCCACGCTGGCTATCATAAGTGACGATCAAACTATCCTTATCAAACATCGCGCTTTGAAAACGCGCATAAGGACACATGTATTTACAAACTTGTTCACGCATCCAACCTGCATTACCGTAAGTTGCAAACGAATAAAATAAAACCCAAAACCATTCCCAAGGACCGAGAGTAAGTGCCATCACTTCCGTCGATAAAAAATGGATAGGCGTGAAGTAGCCAACAAAGGTAAAGCCAGTCCACAGAGCGACTGCACCCCACACTATGTGCTTGGCTGTTTTACGAGATAATTTATTAAAAGATGTGGTTTGACGATCAAGACGAATACGCGCACTACGCGATCCTTCAATCTTACGTTCTATCCACATAAAGATTTCGGTATAAACTGTTTGTGGACAAGTAAAGCCACACCACACGCGCCCAAAAATCGCTGTAAATAAAAACAAGGAATAAGCGCTGATAATCAGTAGTGCTGCGAGATAGACAAAATCTTGCGGCCACAAGACAACACCAAAAATATAAAATTTACGCGCCGTCAGATCAAATAGAACAGCTTGACGGCCATTCCAGTTTAACCAAGGCAAGCCATAAAAAATCAGCTGCGTTAGCCAAACAAAAAACCAACGCACGCTGGCATAACGACCACTCACTTCACGCGGATAGATAACTTCCCGCGCTGCATACATCTTAACAACTGAAACATCAGAAGTTGTATCGTCCATCTAATAACCTATTTTTGTTCTGCGCTTACACTAGGCTTATTGGACATACTCCATACATAAGCTGCTAGCAAATGAACTTTTGCATCACCTAGAAATTCACCAAACGCTGGCATGACATTATTACGTCCACCGCGTATGGTTTCTGAGATAGTCGCAATGCTGCCGCCATATAACCAAGTTTTGTCAGTTAGATTAGGCGCACCTAATGCTTGATTACCTTTACCATCGGCGCCATGACAAGTCGCACAAGCAGCAAATTTTTCTTTACCGAATGCGACTTTAATTGGGTCTGCACTCGTACTCGACAAAGAGGTAACGTAATGCGCAACGTTATCGATATCTTTTTCTCCACCTAAGGCAGCACCCATAGGTGGCATGATGCCATTGCGACCTTTTAATAAAGTTGTTTTAATTGTTTCAGGTTCTCCACCATATAACCAATCACTATCCGTTAAATTTGGATAGCCTTTATTACCACGTGCATCAGACCCATGACATTGAGAACAATAGGTCAGGAATAAACGCTCACCCATCGCATGCGCTTGTGGATCTGCTGCTAATACTTTCAAATCAGTTTTTTGAAATTTTTCAAATAATGGACCGTACTCAGCATCCGCCATTTTAATTTCTTCTTCATACTGCCCTTTCGAAGCCCAACCTAATTTGCCGGCATAGCTTCCAAGACCAGGATATAAAGCGAGATAGATTAAGCCAAAAACGATAGTTATATAGAACAACCACATCCACCATCGTGGCATGGGATTATTCATTTCTTCTAAGCCTTCATCCCATTCATGACCGGTCGTCATCGTATTACCATCTTTATCACGATTGATTTTTACAGTAGATTGCGACCACAGTAAGAATGCACACGCAATGATGCCAACTAAGGTGAGAACCGAAATATAAATACTCCAAAATCCGCTAGTAAAATCAGCCATGACGTGGCTCCTGCGTAGTTTTATTCAAATCATCTTCTTCATTAAAAGGCAGCATCGCTGCTTCATCAAAATCATTTTTTCTACGTGC
>JAXISQ010000231.1:0-3343 GCA_034680505.1 Noviherbaspirillum sp. | reverse complement strand
TCACTAGTTGAATAAATAAACTCGTTAACTACTCTACGAGTTTATTCAAACCACTGGCATTAAATTTATCAAGCTCAGGCACTGTTTCACATGCTATGCCTGCAGCCTTCATCGCTGCAATAATTTTCACGAGCTGTAATTCTTGCGTTGCTGCGTTATCTATCAAACCATGCAAGGCTTTGGAGAGAGGATCATCTCCATTCGGTGTGATGCCATAGGCAGCAAACAGTCGCGCAGCGGCTTCATCACGAGCAGGTTGATGATCTTTCTTTTCAATGATGCGAGCTGGATTACCAACTGCAGTTGCACCTGCAGGTACTTCACGCACCACTACAGCGTTTGATCCTATCTTCGCACCTTCACCGACGGTAAATGCGCCTAACACTTTTGCGCCTGCACCAATAATCACACCACGACCTAAGGTAGGATGCCGTTGTGCGCCTTTAGCGAGTGAGGTGCCACCTAAAGTCACACCTTGGTAGATAGTGCAATCGTCCCCAATGATGGCGGTCTCACCTATCACCACACCAAATCCGTGATCGATAAAGACACGTCGACCTATCGTTGCTGCTGGATGAATTTCTATGCCAGTTAATGTACGTGCAAGATGTGAAATGAAACGCCCTAGCCACTTAAAGCCATACGACCAGCAAACACTTGCCCATCTATGCATGACGATGGCATGCAAACCGGGGTAGCAAGTCAGCACTTCCCAAGTATTGCGGGCAGCAGGATCACGCTCGATGATGCTAGCGATATCTTCTTTTAAGTGAGTAAACATGCGATGGAACGATAAATTATGTATGCGATGATTTTATTCGAATTGGCGTCAGACTGCGTATTCAGTATTTTGTAAGCTTGAGCTACGCTTATTTTATTTGTAGCCGCTGACGTCTTGCTTCATACAGACAGACACCGGACGCGACAGACACATTCAAACTTTCAACGGAACCCAACATAGGCAAATGCACTAAGCGATCACAATTTTCTCGCGTCAGTCTACGTAAGCCCTCACCCTCCGAACCCATTACCAATGCACATCCACCTGTGAAATCCACTTCATAGAGTGAACTCTCTGCATCTTCTGTTGTGCCAGTCAACCAGATGTCACGTTCTTGTAATTCACGCATCGTACGCGCAAGGTTAGTGACGGTAATGTAAGGCACTGTATCAGCTGCACCACTAGCTACTTTTGCTGCAGTCGCATTTAAACCAACCGCTCTGTCTTTAGGTGCAATCACGGCATGCGCACCAGCACCATCCGCAACACGCAAACATGCTCCGAGATTATGTGGATCTGTCACGCCATCTAATAACAACAATAAAGGTGGACCTTCAATGGCATCGAGTAATTCATCTAGATTACGTGCGAGAGAAAGCTCACCTGCTTTAGCAATCACGCCTTGATGACGACGTGTGCCCACCATGGCATCGAGACGTTGATCATCTGCTTGAATAATTCTGACATTTGCTGCTTTTGCAGCGCGTATCAATTCACCCATGCGTCTGTCATGACGATTGGCATCGATATATATTTCTTCAACCGTAGAAGCTTCATGACGAATACGAGCTGTAACGGCATGGAAACCAAAGATGAATTTAGACTTCATAGATCAGCGTTTCTTTTTACTATTTTTTATAGATTTCTTAGCAGACTTAGCTTTCACTTTACCCAGCTTAGCGCCTACTTTAGAACCAGATTTTTTACCCACTTTTGCAGCCACTGAAATTTTTTTAGCTGATTTCTTTTTTGCGCCAGGTGGTTGTGGACTTTCAGTGCGACGTACTTCATTTTTCAAACGCGTGCGTATGCTAGGTTCATTGACTAAACGCAGATCAATTTTACGTGCATCAAGATCAACACGACTAATTTGCACAGTCACTCTATCCGTGAGCTGATAACGAATACCTGTACGTTCTCCACGCAACTCATGACGCGCTTCATCAAACTGAAAATAATCCGAACCTAAATCTGTGACATGCACCATGCCTTCGATAAAGAGCGCATCAAGTTGCACAAAGATACCAAAGCCAGCCACACCAGAAATCGTACCTGTAAATTCTTCACCGAGTTTGTCACGTACGAAATAGCATTTCAACCATGCTTCTACATCGCGCGATGCTTCATCAGCTCGTCTTTCGTTAGCAGAGCAATGTATGCCTAATGATTCCCACACCGCCAAATCACCTTCCGATTTAGCTTTACCTGCTGCTCTGTCTTTTGCATGCATCTTGCGTGCAGCAGGTGAGAGATTGGTATTTAACTCACTACCTTCCGCAACCTTGGGATGATATTGACGACCACCAATAATCGCCTTAATCACACGATGCGTCAGCAAATCAGGATAGCGACGAATCGGGCTTGTGAAGTGCGCATAAGCTTCATAAGACAATCCAAAATGTCCTATGTTGTCCGGACTATAAACCGCTTGTTGCATAGAACGCAGCAACATGGTTTGTAATAACAGTGCATCGGGACGTAACTTAATTTTCTCCATCACCTCAGCATAATCACTAGCGGTAGGCTTATCGTTACCACCTAAATGCAAACCAATCTGCTTTAAGAATGAACGTAGGTTTTTAAGTTTTTCTTCTGTTGGTCCCGCATGAATGCGGAACATGCCGTGATGCTTATGACGCTCCATTAAATCTGCAGCACAGACATTTGCAGTCAGCATGCACTCTTCAATTAATTTATGTGCGTCATTTCTGGTACGTGGCAAAATTTGTTCAATCTTACCTGCTGCATTACAAACGATATACGTCTCTGTCGTTTCAAAATCAATCGCACCACGACGTTTTCTTGCTTTGAGCAGTATGTGAAATAAATCATACAAATTTTGCAAATGCGGCACTAAGATCGCACGTTTAGAAGCTTCTGGTCCGCGTGTATTACCAAGAATGGCAGCAACTTCTGTGTACGTGAGTCGTGCTGCTGAATGAATCACAGCAGGATAAAACTGATAGGCTTGTACTTCACCGTCTTTATCAATAACAGCATCACACACCAAAGTTAATCTATCGACATGTGGATTCAATGAACATAAGCCATTGGATAACTTTTCCGGCAACATGGGAATCACACGGCGCGGAAAATAAACTGATGTGCTGCGTTCTATCGCATCAGCATCCAGTGCATCTTGCGGCTTTACGTAATGACTAACATCCGCAATGGCAACGATTAATCG
This sequence comes from Noviherbaspirillum sp., assembly GCA_034680505.1. Taxonomy (GTDB): domain Bacteria; phylum Pseudomonadota; class Gammaproteobacteria; order Burkholderiales; family Burkholderiaceae_D; genus Pernthalerella. The sequence continues at coordinate 155 of JAXISQ010000231.1, read as the reverse complement.
ATAACCTTCAGTGCGGCCAATTTTTACAGGCTCACAATACACCGCATCATCAAAGTCACGTGCATCTTCACCATCTATGGTGACCAAAGGCACATCACGTAAATCCACACGATCTACTAAATCTTCAGAACCCACTTCAGAGGGTAATTTTGCAG
>JAXISQ010000230.1:0-3343 GCA_034680505.1 Noviherbaspirillum sp. | reverse complement strand
GATTTCAAACATTTTTATCCTATTACGACACGTTGGATGGATAACGATGCATATGGTCATGTGAATAATGTGGTGTATTACTTATGGTTTGATACTGTGGTCAATCAATTTTTAATTTCTCATGGCACCTTAGATATTCATAACGGTGAAGCGATAGGTTTAGTGATTGAAAGTCACTGTAATTATTTTGCACCAGTGACCTTTCCTGAGCCAGTAACTGCTGGACTTTGCGTGAGCAAGTTAGGCAATTCTAGTGTGCGCTATGAAATTGGTATCTTCCGCGGTGATGAAGATCAAGTCGCTGCGCAAGGACATTTTGTGCATGTGTATGTGGATAGATTAACGCGCAAGCCTATCTCCATGCCCGCAGCAACGCGCACCTTACTCGAAACGATTACGTTATAAAAAATCAGGAGAATAAAAAATGCAATCAACAGATCAAGCAGCAGTGGATGCTGCAATTACTTCACGCCGCTCGATTCGTGCTTTTCTGCCTACACCGGTAGCAAGGGAAGAAGTAGAGGCTTTGTTGCAAGTGGCAGTACGTGCGCCTTCAGGTTCTAACACCCAGCCATGGAAAGTGCGAGTATTGACCGGTGCATCATTGAAAAAATTATCAGATGATATTTTGCATGCTTATCTCGATCCTGAACAAGCGGCTAAGCATACAGAAGAGTATCAATACTATCCACGCAAATGGGTTTCACCTTATGTGGATCGTAGAAGAAAAGTAGGTTGGGATTTATATGCTTTGGTGGGCTTAACGCGTGATGATAAAGAAGGTATGCAAGCGCAGCATGGTCGTAACTACACCTTCTTTGATGCGCCAGTCGGTTTAATTTTTACGATAGATCGCATCATGGAGCAGGGCTCTTGGCTGGACTACGGTATGTTTTTACAAAACATCATGGTTGCAGCACGTGCTAGAGGTTTAGATACTTGTCCGCAAGCTGCGTTTACACCTTTTCATGCGGTGATTGCGCAATCACTTGCTTTGCCAGAAAACGAACAACTCGTATGTGGCATGGCTTTAGGCTATGCCGATATGAGTAAGATAGAAAATTCATTAGTGACTGAGCGTGAACCTGTTTCAGGTTTCGTGCAATTTTTGGATTAAGTATATGAAATCAATTGCAGTGATTGCGGGTGATGGCATAGGTAAAGAAGTCATGCCGGAAGGTTTGCGTGTGCTTGAAGTAGCAGCGAGTAAATTTAATCTTGATGTGAAGTTTGAGCATTTTGATTTTGCTAGTTGTGATTATTTTCTTAAGCACGGCAAAATGATGCCAGATAACTGGAAAGATGTAATCGGCAAACATGATGCAATTTATTTTGGAGCAGTAGGTTGGCCAGCAACGGTGCCTGATCATATTTCTCTGTGGGGCTCTTTACTTTTATTTAGACGTGAGTTTGATCAGTATGTGAATTTACGTCCTTGTCGTTTAATGCCAGGCATTCCTTCACCACTCGCGCATCGTAAGCCGGGTGATATTGATTTTTATGTGGTAAGAGAAAACACGGAAGGTGAATATTCTTCAGTGGGTGGTCGTATGTATGAAGGTACTGAACGTGAAATTGTTTTTCAACAAAGTATATTTTCACGTAAAGGTACGGACCGTATTCTTAAATATGCCTTTGATCTTGCACAGCGTAGACCTAAAAAGCATTTAACTTCTGCGACAAAATCGAACGGCATTTCTATTACGATGCCCTATTGGGATGAGCGTGTGAGTGCAATGGCGCAGCATTATCCTGATGTGAAGTGGGACAAATACCATATCGATATTTTGTCAGCGCATTTTGTACAGCATCCTGATTGGTTTGATGTTGTTGTCGCTTCTAATTTATTTGGCGATATTTTGTCGGACCTCGGTCCTGCCTGTACGGGCACGATAGCGATTGCGCCTTCTGCAAATATTAATCCTGAGGGTGTGTTTCCTTCTCTCTTCGAGCCAGTTCATGGCTCAGCACCTGATATCGCTGGTAAAGGCTTAGCCAATCCGATTGGACAAATTTGGTGTGGTGCCATGATGTTGGAGCATTTTGGTTATCACGAGGCGGGCGCAGCGATTGTTCATGCGATTGAGACTACTTTGGCAGCCGGACCTCAACTTGCTCCCTTTACTGCCGATATGGGTGGTAGGGCCAGCACGACGGATTTAGGGCGAGCGATAGCTGCTGCAATTTAGGCAACTTGCCAGCCTATTAATCTTTAGTCTGACCTGTCTTTGATGGGCTGAGTGGAAAGTTTTCAATTAAGAAAAATAGTAAAAAAGCATTTTCTATGATAAATCTGTTTAATTAGAAGTGCTAACACCTTAATTCTCTTGCGATTTTTTTTCATTTTGCTACACTTCATGTCAAATTTAAATCACGGTAGGGCAGGGAGAAAGCAGATGCGACGTTTTACGCGCGGGTTGTGGGTTACTTTTTTGTTAGCAAATATTGTCACTCCTGCATCTATGGTATTGGCTGCGACTTCATCACATAAAGATGTAAAGTCACATGCAAAAAAAGCAAGCTCTAAAAATATTGCAAAGCCTAAAGCAACAAATAAAATCTTAGTCAAACACACAACGGGTAGTGCCAAGTTGTCACCTGCTGCTTTAAAGCGCAAAGGTGGTTTTCATCGTGTGGCCTATGCCACTGCATTGTCTGGCGTTCCTCCATTAATGAGTGCGGGTGATCTTGCAGGATTAAGTCTTACACGTGATCCGCTCGATTTGAAATCCAATGTGGCTTTGGTATTAGATCAACGCAGCAATGAAGTCTTATTTGAAAAAAATGCTGCTGTGGCTTTACCGATTGCTTCCATCACTAAGTTAATGACTAGCTTAGTCGTGGTAGAAGCAGGTCAAGATTTGGATGAGCAATTGCTTGTGACTGAAGACGATATTGATCGTGAAAAATTCAGTCATTCACGTTTGCGGGTTGGTTCGCAGTTGAGTCGTTCCAACATGTTGCATATTGCTTTAATGAGTTCTGAAAATCGTGCTGCTTCTTCATTGGGACGTCATTATCCTGGTGGCTTACCTGCATTTGTACAAGCAATGAATGCGAAAGCGCGTGAATTAGGTATGGTGAATTCGCGCTTTGCAGATTCCACTGGTCTCTCTAGTACCAATGTGTCTAGTGCGCGTGATTTAGCTAAGTTGGTGATTGCAGCGCATAAGCATCCTTTGATTCGTCAATACTCAACTGATAGTCGTTATGCAGTTGATCCAGGTGGTCGTATGCTGCAGTATCGTAATTCAAATGGTTTAATTGAAAATCCTGAATGGGAAATCGGTCTGCAAAAAACAGGTTATATCTCTGAAGCAGGTCGTTGTTTAGTCATGCAAGT
>JAXISQ010000229.1:0-3373 GCA_034680505.1 Noviherbaspirillum sp. | reverse complement strand
GCTATTAGTTGCAGTGAGTCCCGCACTACAAGCTATGGCAGAAGCCTCACCAGATAATTCACCACATCGTACTGATGAACCATACCGCCGTGCTTTAATTTGTGTCTATGCACGACTTGCTGCCACAGCGAGAAAACTAGGCATCACCATACAGCGCAAAGAAGTCGGTGTGCTAGAGCCTTATGCGCATGCTGAAGAATTTTCACAAGACTTAGATATTATTGCTGCATCTCTAACAGCTAATCATGGTGCTGCTTTAATTCGTAAACGCCTGCATGCTTTACAACGCGCCGTACAAATTTTTGGCTTTCATCTTGCTTCTTTAGACATGCGCCAAAGCTCAGATGTGCATGAACAAGTTTTATCAGAATTATTCAAAGCAGCAAAAGTAACGCAAGATTATGCAAACTTGCATGAAGAAGAAAAAATACAATTATTAATTAGTCAGCTACAACAACCACGCCTTTTATATTCGCCCTACATAGAATATTCAGACCTCACACAATCTGAATTAACTATTTTACAGATGGCGCGCAGCATACGTAAACAATTCGGTAGCAGAGCTATCCGTAATTACATTATTTCTCATACTGAAAGTGTGTCTGACTTATTAGAAGTGTTTTTACTGCAAAAAGAAACAGGACTATTTTGCACGGATGCACAGAGTGGCAAACAAGAAGCAGAACTCATGGTTATCCCTTTATTTGAAACGATACCTGATTTGCGCGTAGCTGCTGAGATTATGGATGGTTTGTTATCCATACCTGAAATACGTGCACTCGTACACCAGCAAGGTGAATTGCAAGAGGTCATGTTAGGTTATTCAGACTCGAATAAAGATGGTGGATTTCTCACATCAAACTGGGAACTCTATAAAGCTGAAACTGAATTAGTCAAAGTTTTCAGTAAACACAAAGTCAAACTGCGTTTATTCCACGGACGCGGTGGCACAGTCGGTCGCGGAGGCGGCCCTAGTCATGAAGCTATCTTGGCGCAACCTAGTGGCACTGTGAATGGCCAATTTAGATTAACTGAACAAGGTGAAATCATTGCATCTAAATTTTCTAATCCAGAAATTGGTCGTCGTAATCTTGAATTAGTAGTGGCTGCCGTAATGGAAGCGAGTTTAATGCCTGCAATAACAGAAGGAAAACGCGCTAAACGCCTAGCTGAATTTGAAAGTGTGATGGAAGAACTTTCCGAATTAGCTTACCGCGCTTATCGCAATCTAGTTTATGAAACACCCGGATTTACTGATTATTTTTTTGCGGCCACACCAATTGCTGAAATTGCTGAACTCAATATTGGTTCGCGCCCTGCATCCAGAAAATCAACTCGACGCATAGAAGATTTGCGCGCCATTCCTTGGGGATTCTCATGGGGACAATGTCGCCTATTACTACCTGGCTGGTATGGCTTTGGCAGCGCCATCACATCATGGTTAGAACAAGATAGCTCACTTAGCAAAACTAAAAAAATCACACTACTACGAGCCATGTACAAAGAATGGCCATTCTTTTCTACACTCTTAGCCAATATGGATATGGTGTTGGCAAAAACTGATTTAGCAGTCGCTTCACGTTACGCCGGATTAGTCGCCGACAAAAAATTACGCAATCAAATTTTTAAACGTATCGCAACTGAACATGCACTTGCGATTGATTGTTTGTCACAAGTGACAGGAGTACGTGAGAGATTGGCCAACAATCCCACTTTAGCAAGATCGATTAAAAATCGTTTTGCTTATCTCGATCCATTGAATCATTTACAAGTAGAACTGATTAAACGTCACCGCTCTTGGAAAGATGATGGCCGTAAAGCTGATATACGGGTACATCGAGGCATACATCTGACCATTAATGGAATTGCAGCAGGTTTACGCAATACAGGTTGATAAAACTGTAATTCACGCGTACTACCTTATAATTTCAACTAATTCAGGAATTTAACAGCTAGTAGTACATAAGACACCCCTAAAGACATCATATGACAGAACAGTTTTCCAAAAAAAATGAAGCGTGGTCCGCACGATTTTCCGAACCTGTATCAGACCTCGTGAAGCGCTACACAGCTTCTGTATTTTTTGATCATAGGCTTGCACAATTTGATATTCAAGGCTCGCTTGCCCATGCAGAAATGTTAGCCCATCAACAGATCATTACTTCTCAAGACTATGCTGACATTCAACGCGGCATGGCGCAAATTCAAGAAGAAATCACTAACGGCAAGTTTGAGTGGCTACTAGATCTAGAAGATGTACATCTGAATATAGAAAAACGTTTAACAGAATTAGTCGGTGATGCAGGTAAACGCTTACACACTGGTCGTTCACGTAATGATCAAGTAGCAACAGACATTCGCCTTTATTTACGCGCTGCGATTGATGATATTAATAAATTAATTCGTGATCTGCGATTAGCCTTAATAGATTTAGCAGAAAAACATGCGGATACCATCATGCCAGGCTTTACGCATATGCAAGTAGCGCAGCCTGTCACGTTTGGACATCACATGCTAGCTTATGTAGAAATGTTTGGTCGCGATGCTGAACGCTTAACTGATTGTAGAAAACGTATTAATCGTCTGCCATTGGGTGCAGCAGCATTAGCTGGCACCACCTTTCCTATTGATAGAGAACGTGTTGCGAAAACTCTGGGCTTTGATGATGTCTGCCATAACTCCTTAGATGCCGTCTCTGATCGTGATTTTGCTATTGAGTTTTGCGCCGCTGCCGCACTGGTGATGACACATATTTCACGCTTATCTGAAGAGCTCATTATATGGATGAGTCCACGAGTCGGCTTTATTGATATTGCTGATCGTTTTTGTACCGGCTCATCCATCATGCCGCAGAAAAAAAATCCTGATGTACCAGAATTAGCGCGCGGTAAAACCGGCAGAGTAAATGGGCACTTGATAGCTTTGTTAACTTTAATGAAGGGACAACCGCTCGCTTATAACAAAGATAATCAAGAAGATAAAGAACCTTTATTTGATACTGTCGATACCCTGATAGATACCCTACGCATCTTTGCTGATATGGCAACTGGCATACACGTTAAAGCAGATGCTATGCGTGCAGCAGCTTTGCAAGGGTATGCCACTGCTACTGATCTTGCTGACTATTTAGTCAAGAAAGGTCTGCCATTCCGCGATGCGCATGAAGCGGTTGCTATGGCAGTACGTCATTGTGTAGAACGTGGCTGTGATCTTGCCGATCTCACTACCAAAGAACTACTAGCCTTCTCTCCGTTAATTGCAGATGATATTCATGCTGTTTTAACACTTGAAGGTTCTGTCGCTGCGAGAAATCATGTAGGAGGCGCTGCTCCTCTTCAGGTAAAAGCTGCGATTCAACGTTTACGAAAAATTC
>JAXISQ010000228.1:0-3374 GCA_034680505.1 Noviherbaspirillum sp. | reverse complement strand
TTTACTATTGCTATAGCCTCTTTTTTATTTACCCCATTGTCTAGCAAATGCATAAACGCTAAAGATGCGCTTAATTGTAATTTCAATGGTAGATCTTTTTCTATATGTTTTTTATTGATTAGATTTTCTGTCAAGCGCGCAAGTTTATATGCTTCTTTAAATTCAAATTTAAATTCTTCCATTGCGACACAAGTTTTTCTAGATGCTTCTGTAGCATCTTTTTTTGATAGGCCAAATTCCTTAATTAAAAATACAGTGTGATTTGCTACATTGGTAGCCTTTCTTAAATCACTGCTAGGTGTCTTCATTAGTTCTTCAACAACAAAGCCATATATTTTTTTATCTTTAATATCCCAAAGTTGTTTTATATTTTCATTTTCTTTAAATAGATCTGAGTTTTCAAGAGTCGATTTAAAATTAGGTTCTGGATTTTTAACATCAAGCAAAAATATTTTTTTTAGTAAAGATGTAACAGGTTTAACTTCTATTTTTTCTTGAAATAGTGATACTTCACCAAATAATTTATGTTGAATTGCAAGTTCTGCTTTTTCATTCCAATTTGTGCGTTCGCGACTAGGATTGAAAATCGCTCTGAAGCCTGATTTGAAACGATCGGTCCAACTAGCGATACGTACATTGCCTGATTCTGATACACGCACCTCCCATTTATTTGTCTGCGCCTTATGGTAGATAGTTAAAGCATCGATGGTATTTTGTTTGGCGATACTGGTCATGGATTTCACCTTTATTTAATCAAGATTTGTCATTCGAACTTCTTGTTTTTGATGCCAATTTTTTGGTTCAATTTTTCGTTAGAAAAAATTGGTGGCAAGGAACTGGGATAAGTTCTTTATTGAATCTGGCTTGATTTGAGGTGGTTGTAGGCTGTTTGATGCGTTGAGCTGATATCATTCGACACTTGTTATCCAGAAGATTTTTCCTTGAGTTAATCTTTCATAAAAGAAAATTTCTAGTTTATTGGAGCAGGTTTGAATTCTTATCCCCACCCCATCATTGCCCGCGAAGGTTGGCCATTTCTTGCGATTGCTGTCATTGTTGCTCTTATCGCATCAATTACCTTAGGTGCTTGGTCACTGCCTTTTTGGCTGATCGCGCTGTTTGTCCTACAGTTTTTCCGTGACCCAGGTCGTTTAATTCCTCTCAATCCCAAGGCAGTGTTGTCTCCTGCTGATGGCCGCATTGTGGTGGTGGCCAAGGCGCATGATCCTTACGCAGATCGCGAAGCCTTGAAAATCAGTGTGTTTATGAATGTATTTAACGTGCATTCAAATCGCGCACCGGTGGATGGCAAGATTGAAAAAGTCGAGTATTTCCCTGGCAAATTCGTGAATGCTGATCTGGACAAAGCATCGACTGAAAACGAGCGTAACGCTCTCGTTATAAAAGCTACGAATGGTGAGACGGTGACTTGTGTGCAAGTAGCGGGGCTAATCGCTCGTCGCATACTTTGCTATGTAAATGCATCTGATGTTTTGGCGCGTGGTCAGCGTTACGGCTTTATTCGCTTTGGCTCACGTGTCGATGTTTACTTGCCTTTGTCCGCTAGACCTCTGGTGGTGGTGGGCGATAAAGTGTCGGCGACGGAAACGATTCTTGCTGAATTCTGATTCAACTGTCTTAGTTACTCGGATACCATACCGTCATGTCACTCTTTAGCACACGTAAATCTAAGGCAAAATCCAGTCACGCTAGAGGCTTGAGGCTGCCGAGATTGCCCATACGTCGTCTCCGTAAATCGGAGGATGATGAGTCCTTTGCGCCTCCAGTGCGTAGTCGTGGGATTTATCTCTTGCCGAATGCGTTTACGACTGCCGCTTTGTTTTGCGGGTTTTATGCAATCGTGATGGCGATGAATGGTCAGTTTTCTAACGCAGCGGTAGCGATTTTTGCAGCGATGGTGTTGGATGCTGTGGATGGACGCGTTGCGCGATTAACCAATACCACCAGTGAATTTGGTGCGCAGTACGATAGTTTGTCCGATATGGTGTCCTTCGGTGCGGCTCCAGCTTTAATCATGTATGAATGGGCACTGCGCGGCATGGGTAAGCTGGGTTGGTTGGCTGCTTTTGTTTACTGCGCTGGTGCAGCGTTAAGACTGGCGCGTTTTAATACCAATATCGCAGTTGTAGATAAGCGGTTTTTTCAGGGTTTGCCTAGTCCTGCTGCGGCTGCTTTAGTGGCGGGTTTCATTTGGTTGATGGATGATTTACGCATTGCAGGTACGGATTTCAATTGGCTCTCTTGGACAATCACTTTGTATGCCGGTTTGACCATGGTGACCAACGCGCCTTTCTATAGCTTTAAAGATGTGAATTTCCGTAAGTCGGTGCCGTTTATTGCAGTTTTCTTGATCGTGTTGATTTTCGTTGCGGTCTCTAGCGATCCTCCTAAAGTTTTATTTGGTTTATTTGTGATTTATGGATTGTCTGGCTATGCCGTCTTTTTCTGGCGCTGGATGCAAGGTAAGCCAGTGAGTATTGTGCAGACCGAGCCGGACTCACCAGACGATCACTAATAATTTTTAAACAGTGGATATGCGGTTGCACTTTTATCTGAATCCGCTTATGCTTTAACCATGACACGTTCTTCACATTCCTCGTCCATCATTTTACGTAGCGGCCTGCTTGGTCTGCTACTTCTGCATCTACTGCGCTAACGCGCAGACTCCCTTTCCCCTACAATTCGTGTTTTACCTCGTTCATGCTAAGACAAGAACAGGTGAAATTGCATGCAAACCCATAGTTATTCCATCAGGAGCCCAGCATGGCTGATTCAAACAAGCTGATTATTTTCGATACCACGTTGCGTGACGGCGAGCAGTCGCCCGGCGCGTCCATGACCAAAGAAGAAAAAATTCGTATTGCGCGTCAATTGGAACGTCTAAAAGTTGATGTCATCGAAGCTGGCTTTGCTGCTTCTTCACAAGGTGACTTTGAAGCGATTAAAGCGATCGCGGGCATGATTAAAGATTCCACTGTGTGTTCTCTTTCGCGTGCGAATGACAAAGATATCGCGCGAGCTGCTGAAGCCTTAGCACCAGCTTCCAGAAAACGTATTCATACGTTTATTGCGACTTCTCCACTACACATGGAGAAAAAATTGCGTATGTCGCCGGATCAAGTGTTAGAGCAAGCACGTCAGGCAGTGCGCTTTGCACGACAATTTACTGATGATGTGGAGTTCAGTCCTGAAGATGGTAGTCGTTCAGAAATGGATTTTCTGTGTCGTGTTTTAGAAGCCGTGATTGATGAAGGTGCCACCACGATTAATTTTGCCGATACCGTTGGTTATGGCGTGCCAGAGTTGTACGGCACCATGCTGCGTACTTTGCGTGAACGTATTCCTAATTCTGA
>JAXISQ010000227.1:0-3383 GCA_034680505.1 Noviherbaspirillum sp. | reverse complement strand
TTTTTTTATGTTCTGGGGTTCTCTCGTTTTTTAAATTTTGTGTGCTGCAATTCAATATTCATGATTAATAAGTGATTTCGTTATCATATGCAGTAAACTCAGTGCATTGAATAAGTGCACAGTAAAGCAAAGTTTTTAATCCAACTATCCCCGATGGGAATTTTATGCGTAAAGCGTTCATAGCAGTTTTGGGCCTCGTTGTTATGGCAGGTCTCATTTTTTCAGCTTACACTTGGATATCCTTATCTTGGTCTTATTCCACTGGTGAGCGTGCGGGACTGATGCAAAAAATTTCTCGTAAAGGTTGGCTCTGTAAAACTTGGGAAGGTGAGCTTTTGCTGACCAGTATGCCGGGCGCTATACCAGAGAAATTTGAATTTACAGTGCGTGATGAAGAGCTAGCTAATCAACTAGTCGAACATACTGGTCAACGCTTAGTGTTGACCTATGCGCAGCATAAGGGTGTGCCTAGTTCTTGTTTCGGTGACACGGAATATTTCGTTGAAAAGATGGTGAAATTCAAAGAGAATAAAACTGAATAATTAAATCTAAAAAATCAGCTCTGTGTAGCTGATTTTTTTTGAACATTTTCTCTAGAGTGAAGTAGGGAGTGACATGAAAGAATCACACCATGTCTATGTGATAGAACTTGATCGCGATGTTTTATATGAGCATAAATTCAAAAAAGCGAATCCTGATTATGTGTCAGGCAAGCCCTGTGTTTATGTAGGAATGACAAGCTTAGATCCTGATCAACGTTTTGATAATCATAAAGCCGGCTATAAATCGAATAAATTTGCAGAGAAATATGGTTTGCGTTTAATGACCGAGCTTTTCGAACATCTCAACCCTATGCCTTATGGCGATGCACAGTACATGGAAGTCGATCTGGCAATTCGATTACGCGAGGCCGGCTACGGCGTATGGCAAGCTTAAATATGCAAGCTTAAATATGCAAAGTGAAGTAAGTAAAGTATGCCTCATGGTTTTATTACTTAATCGAGGCGCTCCTACTATCTTTGCTAATACAGATGCTCGCTGAGTATTTAGTGCATGGTACTTTGCTTTTTATAGATTAATACCGGCTGCTGACTGTTAAACAGCACTTTTTGTGTTTCTCCACCGAGTAGTTGTGTTTGATCACCACGCCAGCCATGTGAAGCCATAAAGATAAGATCGCAATGGTGTTCATCCGCTGTTTTAATGATGGCTCTAAATGGATCCATCTCTTTGATGAGTATGCAGTCGACTGTCACCCCGGCAATGATGCCTGCGTTGCTAATGAAATCAAGATAGCGATCAGCAAATTTTTCAAATAGGGCATGACGTAGTTTTATCCAGTCTGGATCACGATGTAGCCAAGCTTCAAGTAGATCTGGATGTTCTAGTGGGATGGCATGCATACCTGTGACTTTTGCGCCTATAGCTTTCGCAAAGCTCATGCCACTCATAATGGCTTGTTCAGATAACGAAGAACCATCGGTGGGCATTAAAATATGCGTATACATGCTTGAGCTCCACGAGTTGAATGCTAACCAAGTAAAAATAGTCTTAGCATGAGTGAAGTCTGCGTAGTGTGTCATGACCTACGTAAAACTTATGACATCCTAGCATTGCGCCTACATGACGCATGATGAAAAAAGGCAGGGATATTTGTGACTTGGCCTAGGTTAAGCTTTACGCTGTATAGTTCGGTTGGAATTGATCGTCCCTAGGCATGCTGCATGACTTGGTGACATGGCCTTTATTTTTTATGTCAGCACTTAAACCTCTCCACTTTTTATTGCGATGGCCCTTGTCTGCACTGATGGCATGGACGGGTACTTGGGCATTATTTTTATTTGTGTTGTCGCCGCGTTTACCTCTGTTATTTGCTGTGGCACTAGCAACGTCTACTGGCGTGCTATGCAGTGTGATGGCAGGAACATTCTGGAGAAGGTTAGCAATTGCAGCAGGTTTCCCTCTTTCTTTGCTGCTATCTGGATCGATTACCTTACCTGCTTGGGCTTGGTTATTGCCTTTGCTATTAATACTGTTGATTTACCCCATGAATGCTTGGCGGGATGCTCCGTTGTTTCCTACACCATCCGAGGCATTACGACAGCTTGAACAGCACGCACCACTAAAGCCTCAGGCTAAGATACTAGATGCAGGTTGTGGCTTAGGTCATGGCTTAATTGCTTTACGATTAGCTTATCCAGATGCTCAGCTTGTAGGCATAGAGTGGAGTTGGCCTTTACGCATACTGACCGCATTGCGCTGCCCATGGGCAAAGATAAGGCAAGGTGATATTTGGAAAGCAGATTGGCGTTCCTACGACATGGTGTATCTTTTTCAAAGACCAGAAAGTATGCCGCGTGCAGTCGCTAAAGCACGTGCAGAATTGAAACCTGGTGCATGGCTAGTGAGTTTGGAATTTGTAGCGCTAGAGTTACAGGCACAAGCTAGTGTGCAAACAGTAGAGGGTAAGCCTGTGTGGTTGTATCAAGCCCCGTTTTTATTGGCAGATGAAAAAAACAAGTCGATTAAGCCATCGCCTTCAGCGCAAAAAAAGAAAAAATAATCATTACACATAAGTGCCTGCATAAGTCACGATTTTGCCACCTGTTCCTATCTTAAAGCGTGAGATACCCGCTAGAGTGCGGGTGTTGATTCCACCAAGATCCAGCGTCTGTATGCCTAGTGTGCGTAACTCTTCAAATGCACGCAACATTAATAGATTATGCGCATGTTTAGATCGACCTACTGCATTCGTCCAACCCACATGATAAGTCGCTGTACTACCGTGTAGTAAAAACAGCATTGCGGCAATCCGATTATTTTTTGTTTGTTGCGACGCTGTGCTCTCAACCTCTGCATACAGCATGAGGTGTGTGGTTGATGGGTCTGCTCGCGCAGCTTGGTAGTGCTCAATAAAATGCGTTGGCAAACCGTGAAAATTTTTCTCAACACGTTGAGCTTGTTCTGCTTCAAATAACCACTGCATGTCTTGACTGGTATTTGCTGCACGTACCACTATGATTTTTTCACGTTCTGCTGCAACGAGACGATTACGCCAGCGTCCTTCACATGCTGCGCGTAATTCTTGGGCTGATTGTGTGAGATCGACGAGCACGGTGGAGTAGCCAGTCATGACACGTGTTAAGGAAGACAAACTAGGATCATGTGCATCTGTTGACGTTGGAGAAAATAGTAACCAGCGTGGCCTGCGTAAAGGGCAGCTGCGTTTTAGTTCTTTATAAATTTCTTGTTGTTCTTCTGGTGATAATGATGCACACCACACTGGTCCACGGGTACACAGTGCTATTCCTAATATGCCAGCATAGCGACGGCAAATAAACTGCGCTAGTGCGACTGTTTTACCTTGTTGAATGACTTCTGCA
>JAXISQ010000226.1:0-3429 GCA_034680505.1 Noviherbaspirillum sp. | reverse complement strand
TGGACGCAAGTGAGTGATCCTAAACATTACAGTAGAAAAGTATTAGAAGAATTTGTTGCAGCAGATGCGCCAGAAGATATTCTGTATGTGAGCAAGCCACATATAGGTACATTTCGTTTAGTAAAAATGATAGAGCTGATGCGCGAAAAAATAATTGCGCTGGGTGGTGAATTTCGCTTTGAACAAAAAGTAGAAGATCTGGAGATTGTAGATGGCAAAGTACAGAGTTTGACTTTATCAAATGGTGAGACGCTAGCTTGTCATCATGTGATTTTTGCTGTGGGTCATAGTGCACGCGATACATTTCAAATGCTACATCGTCGCGGTGTCTATTTAGAAGCAAAAGCCTTCTCTGTCGGTTTTAGAATAGAACATCCACAATCTTTAATTGATCGTTGTCGCTTTGGTGCGAATGCAGGTAATCCGATTTTAGGCGCAGCGGATTACAAACTTGTTCATCATGCGAGTAATGGTCGTTCAGTCTATAGTTTTTGTATGTGCCCAGGTGGTACGGTGGTCGCAGCAACATCAGAGCCAGGTAGAGTCGTTACCAATGGTATGAGTCAATATTCACGCAATGAGAGAAATGCAAATGCTGGCATCGTGGTGGGATTAACGCCTGCAGATTGCGGTGAAGGTCCGTTAGCAGGTATTGATTTTCAGAGAGAGCTTGAGTCACGCGCCTACCTATTAGGAGGTGAAAATTACAATGCTCCTGGACAGTTGGTGGGTGATTTCATCGCAAATCAAGCATCAACAAAATTTGGTTCAGTACTGCCCTCATATAAACCGGGCGTGACATTAGGTAATCTTAGCCATGCCTTACCCGATTATGCGATAGCTGCAATACGCGAAGCCTTGCCTGCATTTGATAAAAAAATTCCTGGCTTTGCATTTGCCGATGCTTTGTTAACAGGTGTTGAAACACGAACTTCTTCGCCGATTCGTATAAAACGCAATGAAGATTTTCAGAGCATTAATACACGTGGATTTTATCCGGCTGGTGAAGGCGCAGGTTATGCCGGTGGCATTATGTCTGCAGCGATAGATGGAATACGTGTTGCAGAGGCGGTAGCTTTATCTATTTGTAATCGTTGATAAAGAAAAGAGACATAAAAAAAGGCCGTGAAAATCACGGCCTTTTTTCATTACTTAACTCTAATTACTTCTTAGCTTTAGCTGGTTTTTCGCTTGCAGGAGAAAAATGCTTAGCAGCTTGGTTGATGTTGTCTTCCAAAGCAACGCCAGCTTGTTTAGCTGCTTTGCTGAACTGCTCGTAGCTAGCATTTGCATTCGAGATTGCAGCTTTCATCATTGCTACTGCGTTTTCTGAACCAGCTGGAGCTGATTTAGAAAGTTCGTCGATCAATGAAGTCACTTGATGTGAAGTCTCTGCAACACGAACTTCAGCTGCTTTAGTGAATTCGGATTGAGTCTTAGATGCGATGCTTGCTAATTGACGGCCATAAGCCATCGCTTTTTCAGCATTTGGTTGTGCATGTGCAGAAGTAACGCTGAAAATTTCTTGCGCGTCTTTTGCGGACAAAATTTGATGCGCAGCAGCAGCAGACTGCTCTAAAGACAATTTTGCGGTGGCCAGATTCAGCTCCATCAATTCTGCGAAATTGTTCAGTGCTTTGCTAGTCAGCTCATTCATCGTAGCCAGATTAGATTCGATGGTAGCTTTGGTTGCGCTGGAAAATTGGTCGGTGTTCGAGAACATAGTTAAACCCCCTAAATTAAGAATTAATTCGTTCAGCGACACCTCTTTGTGCGTCGCAACAATTCCAATTTTAGGCACTTTTAAAAACCTGTCAAGAAGTTTTTGTGCAGAGCAGCAAAAAACCCTTAATCCGTTAATTGAATAGCAATAAAAGACGGCTGTATCGGCACTTTCTTAATGTCTAAAGCAAAAATACTCACCCTGAAGAGGAGCCTGACTACCTATAATGCCCCGACAAGAAAGCTTGGCTAGGTTGATCGTAATGCCTGTTTATGACCGGAAGCGGCCTGTAAAAATTGGCCGATGTAACGGCTAGTAAAAGAAAAAAAGAGATAGATCGATGAGCATAGTTCTCAGCACACTAAACGCAAGATTTGCGCACGCCTCCTTAGGGTTGCGCTATCTACTAGCGAACATGCAGGAGCTAACAGCTGAGACCGCCCTCAAAGAGTTTGTAATAGGGGCAAAAACCTCTGACGTCGTAGAGAAGCTGTTGGCAATGCAGCCGCGCATTATTGGATTTGGTGTCTATATTTGGAATGTAGAAGAAACAACACGCATAGTAGCGATGTTAAAACGCGTAGCGCCCGAGATCGTTATTGTTTTGGGTGGACCTGAAGTGTCGTATGAATATCAAAATCAAGAAATAGTACGACTAGCTGATTATCTTGTAACAGGTTGGGGTGAAACAACCTTCGTTCAATTATGTAGAGCGATTTTGCATGGTCCACAACCGTTAATGAAAGTGCATAGCGGAGAGCAGCCACCTCTAGAACAGATTAATTCTCCTTACTCTTTATATAGTGCAGAAGATCTTGCGCATCGTACGCTTTATGTAGAAGCTTCAAGAGGTTGTCCATTTAAGTGTGAGTTCTGTCTTTCAGCCTTAGATAAAACGGCGTGGCCATTTGCATTAGATGCATTTTTGGAGCAAATGCAAAACTTATACGAGCGTGGAGCGCGGCAATATAAATTTGTGGATAGAACGTTTAACTTAAACGTAAAAACAAGTTTGAAAATTCTGCAATTTTTCTTAGATAAATTAGAGCAGTTTCCAGATGACCCAGTGTATGCACATTTCGAACTAGTACCTGATCATTTGCCGGAAGAGTTAAAAGCCAGTATTAAAAAATTTCCAGCGGGAAGTTTGCAATTCGAGATAGGCATACAAACATTTAATCCGGAAATACAAGCACGCATAAGCCGCAAACAAAATAATGAAAAAGCGAGCGAAAATTTAAGATGGTTAAGAGAAGAATCGCAAGCCCACTTACATGTGGATTTAATAGCGGGATTGCCAGGAGAAGACTTAGCTAGCTTTGCTGCTGGATTCAATAAATTAGTAGCGCTTAATCCGCATGAAATTCAATTCGGCATATTGAAACGTTTGCGTGGAACACCGATTATTCGACACGCTGAAAAATTTAAAATGGTGTTTGATGATTTCCCACCTTACTCCATAGTAGAAACAGATTGCTTAGATTTTTCAACGATGCAGAGATTAAATCGCTTTGCGCGCTATTGGGATATGGTTGCAAACTCAGGACGATTTACAGCGACATTGCCGAAAATATTAAATGATAGCCCGTTCAAAAACTTTCTTGCACTATCAGATTGGTTGTACGAAAAAACCGACGCAACACACAAAATTGCTCTGGATAGATTAGCCACACTCATAAAAAAATGGTTGGTTGAACAAGGTATGA
>JAXISQ010000225.1:0-3443 GCA_034680505.1 Noviherbaspirillum sp. | reverse complement strand
CGCAGACTGTATGTAATTAGCACGAGTGTTTTATTTTTTACCCTATAATCAGTCATCCAAGCACTTTTCATAAAGGCGTTTTATGTCACTACCCACTGCGCTTCAACATCTAAGCTTACCTGTTATTGGCTCACCCCTCTTTATTGCTAGCGGACCCAAACTCGTGATTGAACAGTGCAAGGCAGGTATCGTGGGATCTTTCCCCGCACTCAATGCACGACCTGCTGAAATGCTAGATCAGTGGCTCAATGAAATTAAGCAAGCACTCGCCGAACATAAAGCAGCCCATCCTGATGCCATCATAGGTCCAATCGCAGTTAATCAAATTGTGCATCAGTCGAATGATCGCCTTGCGCACGATGTAGAAGTTTGTGTGAAACATAAAATTCCCATCATTATTTCTTCCTTACGCGCACCACCGAAAGAAATGCTAGATGCTATTCATAGTTACGGTGGCATCGTATTACATGATGTGATTAGTATTCGACACTCAGAAAAATCTTTAGAAGCAGGTGTCGATGGTTTGATTCTGGTAGCAGCTGGTGCAGGCGGTCATGCCGGTGGTTTATCACCGTTTGCTTTAGTTGGTGAAGTGCGTAAATTTTTCCAAGGTCCGATTGCGCTTTCAGGATCAATCGCGAATGGTGATGCTATCTTAGCTGCACAAGCGATGGGAGCTGATTTTGCTTATATAGGTTCGCGTTGGTTAGCTACCCAAGAAGCGAATACGAGCGAGGATTATCGGAATGCGATTGTAGAATCGAATGCTGCTGATGTGGTCTATACCAATCTCTTTACTGGTGTACACGGTAACTATTTAAAAAAATCTATTGTCAAAGCAGGACTAGATCCAGAAAATTTACCTGTCGCAGATAAAACCCATATGAACTTTGCAAGCAACAGCGGCGCTAAAGCTTGGCGTGATATTTGGGGCGCTGGTCAAGGTGTGGGACTGATGCATGATGTACCGACTGTGGCAGAAGTTGTGGAACGACTGAAAACTGAGTATCACGCAGCGCGTAATAGAGTGATGGCAACGTCGTATTAATTTAATTAGTCTAATCATTAAAGTTTGGTGCAACAACCAAACTTTAATGACGATGTTTAACTTGCATTAACCAACATCATATCGCGCACTTCCGCTGCGCCGGCGCGCTGTAATTGTTTTACAGCCCAATAGCCTAAATAAATCACACCAAATCTTAGGTGATATTTATTTGCCACATCCACTAAGGGTATATCGTGTAATAACTTGGGCACGTCTACTAGTTTAATTTCATTACGCTCTAGCAGTAGAAATTTTAATAATACCTTGACTGCATTTTCAGCATTACGTACTGGCCTATCTTGTAAATAAGCGATGCGCGAATAAGCCACCTCTAAAGATTTTTTAACATCAGTGAATGGTGAGCCATGACCTGGTATGACCACACGCACATCTAAATCAGAAATTAAATCTAGCGTAGCACGTGTTTCATCAAAGCCTGGGCGTCCATCTAGTTCAGGGAAAATTACGCCAAAGCCTTTTTCCCACAGTGCGTCGGCTGAAATTAATATGCCTTCTTTTTCACAATACAACACCAGTGAATGTGGATCATGCCCAGGTGCAGCTAATGCCACCCACTCTAAGTCACCCAGTATTAATTTATCGTTAGGCTTAACTAATTCATGTGCTTCAAAACGATCGCATTTTTGTCCAGTGGCTTGAAAACTGAGTTTTGCATAATCCCAATCATTGACTTTATAAAACTCTGCTTCTGGAATTGCGATTTTTGCTTGATAGTGGTCATGCAAAATTTTATTTCCACCACAATGATCAGAGTGTAGATGAGTATTATAAATTTTATGTAAAGGGCGATCGCCTAATATATGCTGTACTAACTGTAATGTTTGCTCAGCATGCGTGACATAGCCTGTATCAATGATGACATTTTCATTTTCACCCAAAAATAAAATGTTATTGGAAGATAACCATCCTCGTTCGAGAACATGCATGCAAGAAGGAAGTTTCATTTTTTCATTTGATAGGCAAGAGTGATATCAAAAAAATTCTTAGCGTAATGTACTTAGAGCAATGTATTTATAGCGCGATATAAAACGGCTAATGTATTTTATGAACTTAACTTAGCAGCATGAAAATTTAGCAGCATGAAATTAAGCTTGCACTTGACGCCTAACAAGCAGGATGACTTTGGTTACGCTGCTGGACGTCTTTGGCTAATCGCTAACCAAACCTGCATTTTTTTTGATTCCGACGCAACGCTCCAATTTGTGATTTCATCAATCGTGCGCCAGCAACCAATACATAATCCAGTCACAGGATTCATCTGACAAAGGCTAATGCAAGGGGAAGGTAGGGGGCCTACGTGTTCAATAGGATTAAAGTTAGCAGGATTCATATTCACTCTTAAGCAAGACCAGCGCGAGATTTTTTGTCAGCCAACTTGATATGAAATTTATCTGGCGTGATCACACAGCGCTCATGTTCGCCTTCACTGATTTTATCAAGTCCATCCCATGCTTCTACATGAAAGCGTATGCGTCGACCTTCGACCGCAATCACTTTGCCTTTAATGGTTAAGGTCATTCCAGGTGGTGTAGCAGCCAAATGAGAAAAGCTCACATGCGTACCTAAGCTTTGTTCGTTAGGCCAATCTACATAAGGCATGATGCCTTGTGTACAGGCTAATTCCATTAAGCCCACCATGTAACCGGTTGCAAGTACAGCTGGCATATCGCAGGCCATAGGTGTGTCATGAAATAACTCTGGCACAGTGGCGCGAGCAGGTACTTGATATGTCCATTCAAAAGAGATGCCGGGTTGTAGATCTGGACTCATAGACATACTCCTGAATTACTCATCACAACAATAATAATGAGGTAGCTTGCAGTTCAAGCTGCACGACGTGCGGCTATCGCATTACCCGCACGACTTACTGCTTTGCGTCCTAAATGCTGAGAAATAAACTGACCTGCATCAACCACCATTTGTAAATCAATACCAGTCTTAATACCTAAGCCTTGCATGAGATACAGCACATCTTCAGTTGCCACATTGCCAGTAGCGCCTTTAGCGTAAGGGCAACCACCTAGGCCTGCTACCGAAGAATGATAAATACTGACACCCACTTCAAGCGCAGCATAAATATTTGCTAAGGCTTGGCCATAGGTGTCATGAAAATGCCCTGCTAATTGATGGATAGGGAATTGACGCGACACTGCATCGAATACGGTGTGCACTTGACGCGCTGTGCCCACGCCTATGGTGTCAGCTATATCAATTTCATCGCAACCTAAATCCTGCAGTCGTGCCACTACATCTGCCACTGCATCTGTTGTGACTTCACCTTGATAAGGGCAACCAAATGAACAACTAATGCTGCCACGTAAACGCACATGCTGTTCTTTTGCTAAACGGGCCACTTCACGAAAACGCTCTATTG
>JAXISQ010000224.1:0-3444 GCA_034680505.1 Noviherbaspirillum sp. | reverse complement strand
GCTCAGATTTTGAATCATAATACGGACTTTTTTTATCAAACTGAGTGGGATCAGGATAAGCAGTACTCGCTACTTCTGCTATGCCCGCGATACCAGGTTGAGGACAACTAGAGTGATAGAACAACACCCCATCTCCTATGCGCATACTGTCACGCATAAAATTTCGCGCTTGATAATTACGCACTCCTGTCCAAGCAACAGTTTGATGAGGTGCTGCGAGTGCGTCATCCACACTCACCTCATCAGGCTCAGATTTCATTAGCCAATAAGACATAGTACGAAAAATTTATTAATTAAAAAATGAAAAAGCGGCTGCATGATAACTCATCATGCAACCGCTAAAATTAAGTCCCGCCTGTGCCGCTGCGCCGGCATCCTGAACCTTACGGTTCAAGTCGGCCACACGTAGTCTAATATTGGGATCGTCGGACTAGCGACGTTCACGCCTAAAAAACAAAACCCGCAGCCTATGCATGTAAATGGTTCAAGGAATATATGGCAAACGCGAACACGGCAGGAGATTTAAGTCTACTCTAACTACTCTGACTGTCAAACGATTTAATAATCTGTTTGCGACAAAACACAATGCCGCATCAAATCCAACAAAGTGTGCTAGCAAGCATGAGCCACTGTTAGTTTGAAAATTAAAACAATCTTTCTTGGGGAGCTAAAGCAGCATCTAACACGGTATGCATAGATGCAATCCCTTCACGCACCTCAGCCACGGAGAGATCTGCAAACGGACCTTGTGGGCTACGCGCAGAGAGAAATTCAGCTGCCATGCCCAATGCAGCCATAACAGCGATACGATCATTACCTTTGATTTTGCCTGCATCACGAATCGCGCACATGCATTCATCTAAATAAGCAACCGCCTGCTTCAGGGCTAGCTCTTCACCTTCTTTACAAGCGAGTTTATAGGACTGACCCATGATGATTGCATCAATAGCGGTGCTCATGCGGTCTCCTGATTAGCGTCAGAAACTGGCATGGTTCTGATTAAAGTGGCGATACGATCATGCGCTTCATTCATACGCGCCGTTAAACTAGCAAGCTCACCACGCAAGGCGGCGTTCTCACGTCGCAAAGAATGGGATTGTTCGGCGAGCAGGCTCACTTTTTCTACCAAAGATGCAAATTCGGAATTCATCTTGTCACTATAGTCGGCTAGAGGAATTTGAGTCAATAGATTCAGAGACTTGTATCAATAACTTCATGAAAAATCTCGCCATTCTGGGGATTTTTTTCAAAAAAATGACTGAATGTTATTAAGTTTTTACCTATTCTTGGTCAGAATTTTTACTATCTCGTATCAGGCTAAGTAAGCGACATTGAATTAATCTAGCTGGGATTAAGCAGCCATAAACGTCCATCCACAGTGATCAAAGCCGTGTTAATGGTCTGCACAGGATAGAGTTTTGCCGCTGCGTTTCTATAGTCCTGTAACTGCGTTTGATAATCTTCTTGTTGGCTAGGCAAATAATTGCGTTTGTAATCTAAGATCCACAATCCATCATCCAACATCACGATGCGATCAAAACGCAATATTTCACCTTCATGCACGAGCTCCATCTCATTGCGTGCAAATTGAAAATACTGCGGATTGAAAAATCGATCTAACTCTGGCTGTGACAAGATAGTGACTGCCTGTTGACGAATAACCTGCGCTTGTTCTGGCGTACATGACAGCCACTGCGCAATAAGCTGCTCCCCGGGCACCTGCACAGGCCACACTAAAGGTGTCGTTAAACATTCCATTAACAAATGCAGTAGGGTTCCTTCTCGTGTGGCTTCGGTTTCTTCATCCGCCAAAGAAGTGGAATGCGGTAATGCGAAAGTGGGTGGATTAAAAACTGGCACCGCAAACTCTACAGCCTGAGCATCAGACTGCGTATTTAAGGTCTGCTCCTGCACAGCTGACATATCAACCGCATCGAGATGTATAAATTTTTCATACCAGCTGTCAGCCACAACTGGCTCTGCACCTTTTTCAGATGCCACACCACTGACGATGAAATAACGTTTTGCGCGTGTTATCGCAACGTAAAGCAAATTCAATTTTTCTTGATCACTAAATGATGATTCTTGTTGAAACAAATGCGCACGCGCGAGACCACGCTCTGCAGCTTTACCAAATAGAGAAAAATGCGTAGGACCACTTGCATCCTGCGGCCAATCACACAACACACCGCTATGGTCTTTGTTTTGATCGCTTTGATTTGCACCCATTAAGACGACTATCTCTGCTTCTAATCCTTTGGCAGCATGGATAGTCATAATACGTACTGCATTCGACGTTGCATCAATACTGGCTTCATCCGGTGCTTGATTACCATCACCCACTGTTAAACGACGTAAGCGTTCTAAAAAACGCGCAATACTAGGATAGCGACCCGCATCAATTTCTAAGGCGAGTGCAATAAAAGCTTCCAGATTACCTAAAACTTGTGATCGCATCAAAGCATGCGCTGATTGTGAATAACGCTGTACTAATTCGCCTTGATGCATAATTTTATCGAGTAAATCATGGACAGGCAGAAGTGCAGCATGTGCTAACCATATCGATAACAGTTCACTTGCACGTGTCAAAGTAGGAGGTAACTGCTGTGCTGCATGCAGTGTTTGCAAACTTTGCCACCAACTCACTGTATGTTGTTTAGCGAGGAAAATAAGATCTTCATCGCTAGCACCGATTATTGGAGATTTTAAAATTTGCGCTAAAGCCAAGTTATCTCCTGGCAGTGTCAGCCAATGCAGTAACTGCATCAAATCAGAAATTTCTAATGCATCTAATAAACCACCGCGACGATTCGACACAAATGGTATGCCCGCTTTACGCAAGCCACGCTCATAGGCTGATAAATGCGACCGACTACGTACCAACAGCATCACATCAGACCATGAACTAATACCCACATCGTGGTGCATCTTCAATAAGAGATTTGCAACTGCATACGCTTCTTCTTCATAACGACTATCTTCGTTTTCTTGTAAAGCTGTATGCAAGGGATTTCGCAATGCAAAAGTTGCAGGTGATGCTGACTGCTCCTCCTCACTTGAGTCATCATTTTTTTCTGACACACTAATTAAAGGACAACGCAAGATTTCACCAACATGTTTACTGTGCGTTGCTTGTGCCATGTAAAGTGGATTGTGTTGCATGACTTGATTCAATACCTGAACTACAGCGTCTGCATTTCTTCGCGTTAAATTAGTTCGCAAATCTGATGCGCCTTGTGCACAAAGTAATTCACGTGCAGCTTGAAATACACGCGGCTCTGCGCGTCTAAAACGATAGATAGACTGCTTAGGATCACCCACTATAAAAACAGTGGGTTGTACCGCCCCTTCACTCTCAGCATACGCCTCCAGCCAATTTTTTATGATATGCCATTGCAAAGGATTGGTATCTTGAAATTCATCTAACAAAATATGTCGATAACG
>JAXISQ010000223.1:0-3480 GCA_034680505.1 Noviherbaspirillum sp. | reverse complement strand
CAGTGAAAACCACATCATCGGGCGTCCACCATTTCGCAATCTTACCTTCATAGAATTGAATTAACTCTTCTTTCGTTACTTCCATATTCGGTTTTTTAACAACAACGAGTAAAGGTCGTTCATCCCATTTAGGATGATAGACACCGATACAAGCAGCTTGTAAAACAGAAGGATGCGCTACTGCGATATTTTCTAAATCAATAGTGCCTATCCATTCACCACCGGATTTGATCACGTCTTTGCTACGATCTGTGATTTGCATATAACCCTCTGCATCAATCACAGCCACATCACCAGTTGGGAACCAACCATCTTCGAGTACGTCCCCACCTTCGTTTTTAAAATAGCTATCAATAACCCAAGGGCCTTTGACTAATAGATTGCCATAGGTCTTACCATCCCAAGGTAATTCTTTACCTTCATCATCGACGATTTTCATATCTACACCGAAAATCACGCGACCTTGTTTTTCTAGAATAGCCTGACGTTCTGCAGCAGGTAGTGCATCATGACTTGCTAACAGTGTGCATGAAGTACCGAGTGGCGACATCTCTGTCATGCCCCAAGCATGTACAACTTCTACGCCATACTCTTCACGGAAGGTTTTCATCATCGCAGGTGGGCATGCAGAGCCACCGATCACTGTCCGTTTAAATGATGAGAATTTCAGTTTATTTTGTGCGACATAAGTTAAAAGACCCAACCACACCGTTGGTACACCAGCTGAGAAAGTAACTTTCTCTTGCTCGAATAATTCATAAATAGATTTACCATCCAGAGCAGGGCCAGGAAAAACTAATTTTGCACCTGTTAGTGGCACTGAATAAGGTAAGCCCCATGCATTCACATGAAACATAGGAACAACAGGTAGCACCACATCACGTGCTGAAACATTTAATGCATCTGGCAAAGCAGATGCATAGGAATGCAACATAGTAGAACGATGGGAATACAAAGCCCCTTTAGGATTGCCTGTCGTACCTGAGGTATAACAAAGGCTAGAAGCTGAGTTTTCATCAAACAAAGGCCACTCATAGTCATCAGAACTTTTTTCTATCAAATCTTCATAGCAAATTAAATTAGCTATTTTTGTTTCAGCAGGCATACGATCACGTGCACAAAACATGATGAAGCCTTTGATGGTGTTGCAATGTGCAGCAACGGCCTCTATCACAGGCAAGAAAGTCATATCAAAAAAGAGATACTGATCTTCTGCGTGATTAGCGATATAAGCGATTTGTTCAGGATGCAAACGTGGATTAATCGTATGCAGAACCGCGCCAGAACCAGAGACAGCGTAATACGCCTCAAGATGACGATAACCATTCCAAGCAAGTGTCGCGACACGCTCGCCCATTTTCACGCCAAGATTTTTTAAAGCGTTGGCGAGTTGGCGGGATCGACGATGACAATCACGGTAGGTATAACGATGTATATCACCTTCTACACGCCGTGAAACGATTTCTGTATGCGGATAATAGCGATCGGCATGTTTAATTAAGTTGGAAATGAGCAAAGGTTGGCTCATCATATGGCCCATTAATGGGCTCATAGGGTACTGCTGCATACTGTCTCCTGTTTCTTCTATTGCAATTTTTTGAGCGATTTTGCGTTGCAGCAGCAAGCTAAGTCAATGATTTTCAATCTTGCGCTGCAACAAGCGTTAATTTTGCGCCATGGTATAGATGGTGTTCACGGGCTTAGCCAACAACCTGCGCAACATGGGCTCGAAAAATGAAAGCGGCAGTGTGTCATAGTTTTTATCAAAAGCCGGTGCATCATATTTTTCGCAGAACTCTAAGGTGCGTTCATACAAAGGCTGCCCCTTGAATTGATCACGCAAATTTCTATCCATCCCTAGGAAATGAAAGAAATAGTAAGCCTGAAATAATCCGTGTTTTTCTATCATTTCAAAATTTTCAGCACTGACAAATGGCTTAAGAATTGCGGCAGCAATATCAGGATGATTAAAACTTCCTAAGGTGTCGCCTATGTCATGTAGCAATGCGCAAATGACATATTCTTCATCCTTACCATCTCTATGCGCACGCGTTGCTGTTTGCAGACTATGCGTTAACCTATCTACAGGAAAGCCACCAAAATCGCCATCCAATAATTGCAAATGCGCGATAACACGATCCGCTAATTTTGAGGCATAGATCTTAAAATCTTCACCTATGATTTTCCAATCTTCTGCTTTGCTGTGTTGAAGATCTGTGAATTGTGCATGCTGATCTATTGTTGTTTCCATCTTATGTCTCCTACTACTATTTATTTTTAATTGATTTAGGTATGCTTTAATTCAGAAAACATTTTTTTCTAGCTGCGATAAGAAGCATCTTCTCGCTCTAGTTTACGCAGTAATGCAGGCCAGGCTAGTAAACCACCGAGTGATTTTGTGACCACCTTAGCTTGTTCCATCGCATTATCAATGATAGTGGGATGAATCGCACGCAAAGCCGCTCCACCTGCCATCGCTCTGACTTGTACCGTACAAGCTGCTTCAAAAATATACATATTTAAAAATGCATCAGCGATAGTTTTGCCTACAGTCAGCAAGCCATGATTACGCAACATTAAATAATTTTTATCGCCGAAGTCAGCGACTAGTCTAGGCTTTTCATCATCATTCAATGCTAGGCCTTCATAGTCGTGATAAGCCAGACTATTTAAAACAAAAATAGATTGCTGTGATAAAGGCAGTACTCCTGCTTCTTGAGCAGACACCGCGACGCCATTCAAACTATGCGTATGCAAAACACAGATAGCATCTTCGCGCGCAGCATGAATGGCAGAGTGAATCGTAAAACCTGCGGGATTGACTGGAAACGGCGTCTCTTGCACTTTGTTACCGTCTAAATCGATTTTCACTAAAGATGATGCAGTGATCTCATCAAACATCATGCCGTAAGGATTAATTAAGAAATGATGGTCGGGGCCAGGTAGACGCGCTGTGATGTGGGTAAAAACGAGATCGCTCCAGCCGAATGCTGCCACCAATCGATAACAAGCGGCTAGATCTACTCGAATCTGCCATTCTTCTGGACTGACTTGGTGCTGCATAGCTGCGATATCGAGCTTCTCCGGTGCGCCCATATGCTGTCTCCTCTTCTCTGTCAAAATACGGCTTTATTATTGTTTCCCTCTTCTGGGGTTTTCAATCATGTCATATCGTAACAGGTGCAGGACATGAATTTTCCTGAAATTTTGCCTGCTCCCTTGCGCAATCTAGCCGAGCTAGAGATGGGCGCTCGTTTTGCAGCACTACCCCCAGCGTTTTACACCCGTCTAGCTTGCACACCCTTGCCAGATCCCTACCTGATTTGCGGCAGCCAATCAGCAGCAGACTTAATTGGTCTAGATCCTGCAGAGTTTCAAAACCCTAATTTTATTGCGGCTTTTACAGGCAATCTCGCTTTACCTCAGTTTTCCCCACTGGCTGCAGTCTATTCCGGTCACCAGTTTGGGGTCTGGGCTGGT
>JAXISQ010000222.1:0-3497 GCA_034680505.1 Noviherbaspirillum sp. | reverse complement strand
TATTAAAGAAAAATTTATCGCCAAAAATATAAATGACATTACCTGCGTTCAAATTTTCCTAAATCGCGATTTTTTTTCACTTCATTCCAATTAAATATCTGCGCATTCATAGCTACATATACGCCAGGTGGCAACAAGGTAGCAGCCGCAAATGCAAAACCTAAATTAAATTGCGCATCTGAGTTTGCCACTCGTTGCGGTAGCATAGCCCCAGTCAGCACAATGGTGTGTGTGAGCGCAGCCTTTCCTAATACCTCGGCGGTTGCATCCATGGTGTCCGTGCCATGAACAATGACAATCTGATGCTCTGCAGATGCACGACATGCGTCTAAGATTTGTTGTCTATGAACGTCTTGCATCTCTAATGAGTCAAGCGCAAATAGCGGTTGAAAATTAATGGTATCTGCTAGTCGTGCATTCCTTGTTAAGTCTGGTATAGAACTTTCAGAAAAAATTAATTCACCAGTAAGTGGGTCATATGTTTTATCAAAAGTACCGCCGGTAGCAATCACTCGTAAGGTCATAACTGAAAAAAGTCATTAAATGAAGATACATAATACCGTGTACTAAAGACACACTGATTAAATCAAAACCAAAATTCAAGAATAAAAAAAGAGTGAAGGCCACATAGCCTTCACTCCGAAATTGCAAGGTAATAAAGATGGATATCAGCTTTATTACCTGCCATCCGAGACGAGATGGACCTCCATAGTAAGCAGGCGATCTTGCTTAATCCAATGCTAAGTTGTCATAATTTTATGCGTGCAAGATGATCTTTATTCCGGCTTTAGCTTAGAGCGAAGCCTTTAAGTTCTTGTGGGTTTAAAAAAATCAGCGTAACAAGGGTAAAACCTATTCCGCGAATTCACTATTAACAGCTACACTAGAAGTCATTTTTATCTATTGTGTGACTATGAAAGCTGTCGCCCCGGGCACGGTTATTTTTCATCGCTATCGCGGTTATGGCGTGATCACTTCTGTCAATTTGATGACGGGTTGGATCTCGGCTAGATTCGGTGGGGAAGGTCGCACGCTTGATTTGAATTTATCTTGCGATCAAGTGCAACATGCTGATGGCGAGCCTATTTATTTTCGTCGCTCTGCTCCAGACCGTATGCCGCATGGGCGAATTATGGCGATGATGCGCGAACTGCATAAAGCCGGTTATCAGCGTTTATATTTATATAGCTGGCCCAAAGCTTCTGGCATGCACTTGCGTTGGCATTTATTTACCGGTCCTCGCCATTGGATGCAACGCGCATGGCGCGAGGGTTGGTATGGCTCTGGCGCAGATTACAATTTAAATCCTGTCTTAGGTTGGGGCGATACGCCTGGTGCTGATACCCATGCTTTAATTTCTGCTTTAGCGAAATTTGATCCAACTGGTCTTGCCAATGCATTGGGGCGTGATGAAGATCATACACGTTGGTTTGCAGATGTTTGTGATGCTCTTTTACCGGACTACACCTTTTCCTTAGGATGGGATCAGCGTGATGGTCCTCAACCACAACAGCTGCCTATTATTCCATTGCGTAGTAGCGTTAAACCTTACATAGGTATGCCACTCTCCCTACCGCCTGGATGGGGTCGTTTATGGAGTAGTGTGCCTCGCGTGTCTGTCAGCGGCGCTACTAAAAAAGATCGTGTTGACGCCCCTTCAGACGCCGATCGTTAATTTCTACTATCGACATTTCGCGCTGTCCAGGTATCACTGCGATTCCTTGCTGTGCTTGTATCTCGCCTGTCTCCACCACTTTTAAATACACACCGGTGTAACCACTTTGCAGCATATGTTTTGCTGCTTTTGCATATCCCATATGCGCTGAAAACTTAAAACAAGGCGCTCTAGGTTCTGTTACCTCAAATAATGCACTGCCTATGCGCAATTGATCGCCTACCCATAAATTTTTTTCTAGTAAACCTTGCGTCGTTAAATTTTCTCCTACCAAGCCGCTTGTTAGAACAGATTGTTGTTTCAGCATGCGCTCTAGTTCTTGTCTCCAGAACTCATAGTGTTCATGGGGATAGGCATAGACAGCCTTATCTAAACCTCCATGCACCGTTAAGTCTGCTTGTTCATCGCCCACTAAACCGAGTTTGTTCACAACGATGCTTCCCTGTATGGCTTGCTTGCGTATCCCCGTCATGACACTTTGCTTATTGCCAGACTCATTGATAAAAAGGGGGGCAACACGTGCGATATTAATTGCTAGTAGGCGCATATTTTTGTCTTTATGGGGGATGGGCCAATTTTCAAATTTTATCGTTAATTAGAAACATTTAAGCTTATTTGACTGTATTTTGTGAGATTTTAATAATTAGCCCTAACAATTTCCATCATGCTTTTGACAATAGTTTACTCGCCCTAATCCCTAGCAGAGGTACAATCGCCACCAGGGAATTTTTATACATTAACTAAATGCTTTCCTCATTTGCAGACTGCAATATGAGTAATTGCATTTAAAGCTAAGCCATTCGTTCACCGCTCCAACCGAGATGTGAACTTTTGCGGTCACCATTACCGCATCGACATGAACGCCGTATCGCTCTACTAGTAATGAGCGTGCCAAAAGCTAACGACGATCTTGCCGGCCCGGCCAGCCACTTTTTTGGCATGGAGGTAGTGCATGAATCATCCGAACATGGGTAGCGTTACATTAGTTAACCCACCTACATTCGTAAAAAATCAAAAGCTCATAGATTGGGTATCAGAGATCGTAACCTTGACTCGGCCTAAGCAAGTTATCTGGTGTGATGGCTCACAGGAAGAATACGATAGGCTTTGCAATGAAATGATTGCTGCAGGCACGATGAAAAAACTCAATCCTGCAAAGCGTCCCAACAGTTATTTAGCTAATTCTGATCCTTCCGACGTTGCGCGAGTAGAAGACCGTACATTTATTTGTTCTGAAAAGGCAGAGGATGCGGGTCCGACAAATAATTGGATCGCACCAGCAGAAATGCGTTCAACCTTAAACGGTCTGTTCACACATTGCATGGAAGGTCGCACCTTATATGTTGTGCCATTTTCTATGGGGCCTTTAGGTTCTCCGATTGCGCATATTGGCGTTGAGTTATCGGACTCACCTTATGTTGCAGTAAATATGCGTGTTATGACTCGCATGGGAAAAGCTGTTTATGATGTACTAGGAACAGATGGTAAATTTGTCCCTTGTGTACATAGCGTAGGCGCACCACTTCCTGCTGGTAAAAAAGATGTAGCTTGGCCATGTAATGAAACCAAATACATTGTCCATTTTCCTGAAACACGCGAGATTTGGTCTTACGGTTCAGGCTATGGCGGCAATGCGCTGTTAGGTAAAAAATGTTTTGCTCTGCGTATTGCTTCGACGATGGGACGCGATCAAGGTTGGTTGGCTGAACATATGTTGATTCTTGGTGTGGAGTCTCCCAAGGGTGATAAACACTATGTCGCTGCAGCATTTCCTTCTGCGTGCGGTAAAACGAATTTCGCGATGCTCATACCACCTGCTAGT
>JAXISQ010000221.1:0-3507 GCA_034680505.1 Noviherbaspirillum sp. | reverse complement strand
CAAAAATTGGTTGATAAGCGGGATACATAGCTTCACCACGTATTATTTTATTCACCACATCAAGTGTAATTTGTTTTATCGATTTAATGCGACGTGTTCTTTCTATTGCTTTACCAGCGAGTTCTGCAAAAGCATGCATGAGTTCGAGATCGCGTTGATTTAGTGTGTGATCAGGAGTGCGACTAAAGCAGCAAAAAGACCCTAAGAGGTTGCCGTCAGATAAAGTGATAGGGACACTCAAATAAGCGCCGATAGGTATAGTTTGAGTGTCTGCTAAGCCAGCAGCAATAGCATTGCTACCTGCATCTTGCATGAGCTCAGGTAATGCTCCTTTTGCAACGAGATTGCAATAAGTGTTTTCAAGAGGATCGCTTTTGCCGGGATAAATAGGATTGTTTTCCCATTCAGAATCAACATAACGATAAATTCGTTTTTCTCCTACAAATTCTGAAAGAAAAGCGACCTCCATGTGTAGATGAGTTCGTATGGCTTGGAGTATGTCTTGAATAGCACAAGCTTCTGTTTGCGTAGCGAAGTCCGTGTGCTGTAAAAGCATGCGTTTCATTACTGAATCGCTATGTTTGTTCACATATGAATTATCTGCTTTCATAACAAGATAATCTAAATTAAATCACGTTTAATTTAATTTACATATTTAATGTAAGTGCTCTTTTAAGTAAGCATGCATTTTGGGTGGTGTGAGTGAAGTCACATCTTTAGGAATTTCTTCTTTAATGATGTTATGAATTTTTTTAGGAATTTTTTTACGCAGCATGCCTAAAAATGCAGGGGCAGCCACGATAGAAATTTCATTGTATTCATGCTTGTCATAATGCTGTTCAAGATGGCTAGCAATTTGTTTGCAAAATAATTCATCACTATGCCTGAGTGCAGTGATGGAGGGCTCGGCAGTGCTAGATTGTGCATGCTTGCCTTTGCTGCTGAATTGACCACGCGCATCCGTAGCTAATTCATGTTCTGCCATTCTGGCTTCTGGATTAAGAAAGGCATCTAATTCAATTAAGGCGTCGCTAGTCTCATCGACTTCAAAAACTCTGGCGCGATGTCCATCTGCCACTAATACCCATTTTTTATTCATAGCGCTATCCATGTAAGTGACTATTAATTCGACCACTAAACAAGCAAGTGGTTCATTTGATATTGATTCCCAGAGTGGAATAGTAGCTCGCAGTCAAAGCTAATCTCTGTGTGATGGCGCCTGCAAAGATAGGATTAGGAGATCTAAAAATTTTCAATAAAAAACTTAATTGATTTTGCTCAACAGAGTCTGGATTTCTGAGTAGTACGCTGAAATAGTTAATTCATTCAGCTACGGTAAAAAATGAAAATACTACATACTCATTACGATAATTTAAAAGTGGCGCGCGATGCGCCACCAGATATCATACGAGCAGCATATAAAACTTTATGTAAAAAATTTCATCCTGATCATCATCAAAATAATCCAACAACGACCAAGACTTTTCAGTTAATTAGTGTGGCTTATCATGTGTTGTCTGATCCCACATTAAGACGAGAGCATGATGCGTGGATTGCTAAGGAAGAGGCAAGGCTAACGAAAGAGACTACTCAAGAAAAAGTAACTCAGCAAAAAACTATGCGTTCACATCAAGTTCGACGTTCAACTGATAGGCGACAGACTAGTGCGGTTTATTTGAGGGAGAGTCATTTCACAGAACTTGGAAGTTGGATGCCAAGTTCTCGTGATCTTGTGTTCTGGGTGAGCTTTGTTTGTATTGCAGTTTTGTTGCTCACATTTTTTCGACCGCGCTGAGTAATTATGTTGACCGCAATTGTCGTTTGAGTAGTTTGCCGTTGGGATTGCGAGGTAAGGGAGTATCAGTAAAAAAACTGACTTCTGGTACTTTGTAATCTGCAAGACGTGAAGCACAATGCTGTTGAATATGTTCATGCGTGAGTTGTGCTTTGGGTGCGTAAATATAAGCATGTACACGTTCACCTAAAACAGGACAAGGATGTCCAACCACAGCAGCTTCTACTACACCGGCTAATGCCATGAGTGTGTTTTCTACTTCAACTGAATAAATTTTATAGCCGCCACGATTAATCATGTCTTTGATGCGATCAAAGAGTCTGACTAAACCTTGTTCATCGACAGAGCCTAGATCACCTGAACGCCAACCACCGCGTAGAAAACCTTTTTCAGTCGCGACTGGATTGTCCCAATAAGCAGGCACCACCATAGGTCCGTTAATTAAGAGTTCACCTGAAGTAGAGGCGGGCAGTGTTTCACCTTCATCATTGATGACACTGATTTCTGCGCAAGGTGCAGCGATACCTACACTGTCAGTATGAACCGCAGACAGTCCCAGGGGCATGATGGTTGCAGGTGAGGTGGTTTCGGTCGAACCATAGCAATTCACTAGAGTTAAACCGGGTATGTTTGCTGCCAGTGTATCGATGGTTGCGCTTGGCATAGGTGCACCACCAAATCCGCCAACCCGCCATGCAGATAAATCCACTTCTTTAAATGCAGGTTGCAACAAACAGAGTTGATACATCGCAGGCACCATCAAACTAAAAGTAATCCGTTCACGTGCAGCTAGTTTTACAAAATGTTCGGCTTTGAATTCAGGAATGATGATGAGTGAGCCCACTACATGCGTCATCAGCGCAATTAAAGCGATCAAACCGGTGACATGACTTGCTGGTACAGCTAATGCACCGCGTTCACCTCGACCAAACTTTAAGCAGACTTGATAATGCATCACAGAGTGCGCAATATTAAAATGCGTGAGCATTGCGCCTTTAGGATTGCCGGTCGTACCTGAGGTGTACAAGATCACAGCGCAATCTTCTTCATGCACTTGTGCTGCTGCTACGGGCGCGCCTTGTAAGCTAGCTAAAGCAATCGCTCCATCTGCTTCACCCACAGCAATACGCAGACGACATGCAGGAGCTTCTTCGCTTGAAGCGATACGATCTGCTAATTCTGCATCAAACACCACAGCTGTTGCGGTGCATTGATTGAGAATGAAATTTAAGCCTGGCTTTTGTTCGCGTGTGCCGACTGGAACGGCAATCGCGCCTATTTTTTGTAAAGCATATAAAACAAAAATAAATTCTGCTTTATTAGAGATGAACATCACGACACGATCACCTGCTTGTATGCCTAAAGCCGCAAAGCCTGATGCGATGCGATTTATTTCTTGATCTGCTTGTTGATAGGTCCAACGTTCATCATTACAAGCGAGCGCTTCATCTAATGGTGCAACAGATACGGCATGGGAAAATAAGCCATAAAAAGAAGTGGGGCGCTCAGCGAAGCACCACATTTCCCTGCCATCAAAATGTGTTTCTCTTCGCATTGCTGGCAGAGTGATATGCTTATTCCATGCAATCATTGTGATGTGTTCATTCAGGTGTTGATTGAAGTGTGATGATTGAAGTGAAATCAATATTAAGCAGTTTGCATATTTGCGCCACGCTCAATTACCACTTCAGCATTCAGCAGATTTTTTGAAT
>JAXISQ010000220.1:0-3519 GCA_034680505.1 Noviherbaspirillum sp. | reverse complement strand
TGAGCATGGTGATGCGACTCCAGCCAAGTGCGTGCTTTTTTGACTGTGTCGCAATTTGGTATGCCGTAGAGCGTAATTGACATGATGCTAGTTTTTACTTATTCACACAAATAATTAATCGCAAAATTAATCACGTAAGAGTTCATTAATACCAGTTTTAGCGCGCGTTTTTGCATCAACTTTTTTCACAATCACCGCGCAGTACAAACTGTATTTACCATCAGCTGAAGGTAAGTTACCTGACACGACTACTGATCCTGCGGGTATACGTCCGTAAGTGACTTCACCAGTTGCACGATCATAGATCTTGGTTGATTGACCAATATAGACACCCATAGAGATCACTGAGTTTTCTTCAACGATCACACCTTCTACGACTTCAGAGCGCGCACCGATAAAGCAGTTGTCTTCAATAATTGTTGGGTTAGCTTGCATAGGTTCTAGTACACCACCAATGCCCACACCACCTGAGAGATGAACGTTTTTACCGATTTGAGCGCATGAACCTACAGTCGCCCATGTATCCACCATGGTGCCTTCATCGACATAGGCGCCGATGTTCACATAGGAAGGCATGAGCACAACGTTTTTACCTATGAAGCTACCGCGACGCGCAACAGCAGGAGGCACAACGCGGAAACCACCTTTAACAAAATCAGCTTCGGTGTAATTCGCAAACTTAGTCGGTACTTTGTCATAGAATTGCATATGCTGACCACTAGGCATAGGTGCGTTGTCTTCTAAGCGAAATGACAGTAATACTGCTTTCTTTACCCATTGATTGACAACCCAGCTACCACTGTCTTTTTGCGCAACACGTAGCGTGCCTTGATTGAGTTGCTCCAGAACTGACGCAACCGCTTCGCGTACTTCAGTTGGTGCAGATTTAGGAGAGAATTCGGTGCGAGCTTCCCATGCATTGTCGATCAGAGTTTGTAATTGTTGGGTCATGATACGTAAGAATAAAGTTGAAAATAAAAAATAAAAAAATTAGGATGAAGCAAGTTTACGAGTGAATGTCACGATCCGTTGTGCTGCTTCTAAACATTCATCGACTTCAGCTACTAAAGCCATGCGAATACGATTAGCACCTGGATTAATGCTATGTGCTTCACGAGCAACATAACTACCCGGTAAAACAGTGACATTACATTCTGCATATAAACGACGAGCAAAATCCGTGTCGTTGATGTTAACTAATTTATCGACCTTAGCCCACAGATAAAAACCAGCATCAGGTAAGGCCACATCAAATACTTCAGCAAGCAAAGGCGTGATTTGCTGAAATTTTTGTAAATACTTGGCACGATTATCTGCTACATGTGCTTCATCTTGCCATGCTGCGACAGAAGCCGCTTGTATGGAAGGACTCATAGCACTGCCGTGATACGTTCTATACAACAAAAATTTTTGTAAGATGCGTGCATCACCCGCCACAAATCCAGAACGCATGCCAGGCACGTTCGAGCGTTTAGATAAACTAGAGAACGCAATCAGACGTTCATAGTTTTTGCGTCCTAGTTTATGTGATGCTTCCATCGCACCTAAAGGGCGTTCACTACCAAAATAAATCTCTGAGTAGCATTCATCGGCTGCAATCACAAAACCATGTTTATCTGAGAGCGCAAATAATTCACGCCAATCATCGAGTGTGAGCACAGCACCAGTAGGATTACCCGGCGAGCAAATGTAGAGCAATTGCACACGTGGCCAAACGTCGGCAGGTACGGTAGAAAAATCAGGTGCAAAATTACGATTAGGATCAGAATTAACAAAGTAAGGTTCTGCGCCAGCTAGAAATGCAGCGCCTTCGTAAATTTGATAAAAAGGATTCGGGCAAACAACGACGGCTTTTGCATTTGGATCAATTACTACCTGAGCTAAAGCAAATAATGCTTCGCGCGATCCGTTAACGGGCAATACTTGATTGCTAGGATCTAAGCTAGGCAAGCGATAGCGTTGTTCTAGCCAGCCGCAGATGGCGGCTCGCAATACATCGCTTCCTGCAGTGGTTGGATAGCTAGCCAAACCAGCCAGATTTTTCGCTAACGCTTCTTGTATGAATGCGGGAGTCGGGTGTTTTGGTTCCCCAATGCCTAGGCTGATAGGCGAATGCGCACGATCAGGCGTGACATCCGCAAATAAGCGGCGTAATTTTTCAAAGGGATAAGGCTGCAGTCTGTCGAGTAACGGATTCACAATGGCCTACGCTGCATAAGTGTGTCGTTGAGGTGTCTGAAGCTGCGCGATTATACCTGCCAGCGTGCTTCATCGCTGCAGTGGTTTGTGAATAGCTGAAGATTGTTTTAGATAAGCAGACTCAGGAAATGCTCTGGTCAGGAGGAGGACGGATGGTATCATTGCGGTGTTTCATCCGAATCCGGGCTGCTGTTTGCCCGGTTTATCTTTTTATAAGAGTCTTTGATGAAAATGCTTAGCCTGCGTGAAAGTCTGCGTGTGTGCTGAGTCAGAGGCAAATCGCTTGCAAGGATGTTGCCGAATTGATCAGAGTCTCCGTGTTTGAAATGTTGATACCGTGCGGTTAACTTCTCTAAAATTATCGGGCTTTAAGTCCTTCGTCGATCCTACAAATTTTCAGGTGCCAGGTCAGTTAGTTGGCGTCGTGGGCCCTAATGGATGCGGCAAATCTAACATCATTGATGCTGTGCGCTGGGTATTGGGTGAATCCAAAGCCTCCGAGCTGCGCGGTGAGTCCATGCAGGACGTTATTTTCAATGGTACGAATACACGTAAACCTGCTGGACGTTCTTCGGTTGAATTGGTTTTTGATAATTCAGCAGGTAAAGCGGCAGGTCAGTGGAGCACCTTTGCTGAGATTTCAGTCAAACGTACGCTCACACGTGATGGCACCTCAACTTACTATATTAATAATCAGGCGGTGCGCCGTCGTGATATTCAAGATATTTTCTTAGGTACAGGCTTAGGGCCACGCGCTTACGCGATTATTGGTCAGGGTATGATTTCGCGCATTATTGAAGCGCGTCCTGAAGAGTTGCGTATCTTCTTGGAAGAAGCAGCAGGCGTTTCTAAATATAAGGAACGTCGTCGCGAAACAGAAAACCGTTTGCAAGATACACGTGAAAATTTACAGCGTGTGGACGATATTCTGCGTGAGCTGAATAACAATCTGGAAAAACTGCAAGGGCAGGCCGAAGTCGCGCAAAAATTCCATACCTTGCAATCAGATCAGGAAGAAAAACAAAAACTGCTGTGGCTCTTACGTAAGAATGAAGCCAAAAACGAGCAAGAAAAAGTTACGCGTGATATCGAACGTGGTCATATTGATCTGGAAGAGCAGAACGCCAAGCTGCGTCATATAGAAACCCAAATCGAGCATATGCGTCAAGCGCATTATGCTGCAGGTGATCGTGTGCATCATGCACAAGGTGAGTTGTATCAAACGAATTCTGAAATTGGTAGTTTGGAAGCGCAAATTAAATTCGTCATCGAATCTCGTTCACGTTTGCAAACACAATTAAATTCTCTTACTGCGCAGCG
>JAXISQ010000219.1:0-3534 GCA_034680505.1 Noviherbaspirillum sp. | reverse complement strand
TTCAGCTGGCTTTTTACGGAATAAACCAAATAAGCGTGATAAGAAACCTTCGGCTGCATCACCGCTTGCAGACTGAGGACGTCTATCTACGATAGGCGCAGGCTGATCTGGTGTGATGGTTTTTACTACCGCTTCTTGGCGCGGACGTGATTCTTCTTTTTGACGTTTGCTATAACCAATGTCTGTATCAGCTTGTTCAGCGATGGTGTAGCTGGCCTGCATATCTTCGAGACGCGTATCATCATGCTTGAGACGCTCAAGTTTGTAATGCGGTGTTTCGAGGAATTTATTCGGAATCAGAATAACGTTCACACGATGACGTGTTTCGATTTTTAAAATTTCACCACGTTTTTCATTCAACAAGAATGCAGCAACATCCACCGGTACTTGTACGTGAATCGCTGCTGAATTTTCTTTCATTGCTTCTTCCTGAATAATGCGCAGGACTTGCAATGCAGAGGATTCAGTGTCACGAATATGTCCTGTGCCATTACAACGTGGGCAAGTCACATGGCTACCTTCCGACAAGGAAGGACGCAGACGTTGACGTGAGAGCTCCATTAAACCAAAGCGTGAAATCTTACCCATCTGTACGCGAGCACGATCGTAGTGCAAGGCGTCTTTGAGGCGGTTTTCTATTTCACGTTGATTTTTTGAGTTTTCCATGTCGATAAAATCGATCACGATCAAACCGCCTAAGTCACGCAAACGTAATTGACGCGCTACTTCTTCTGCTGCTTCTAAATTTGTGTTGAAGGCTGTGGTTTCAATATCACCACCACGTGTTGCTCTCGCTGAGTTAACGTCAACTGACACTAAAGCTTCAGTATGGTCGATCACGATAGCGCCACCGGAAGGCAGTGGAACGGTACGTGAGTACGCTGTTTCGATTTGATGTTCTATCTGAAAGCGTGAGAACAATGGCACATCATCACGATAGCGTTTTACTCTGTGTGCCATGTCAGGCATCACATGGCTCATGAATTGTTGTGCTTGTTCGAAGATGTCATCGGTATCAATTAAGACTTCACCGATATCAGGTTGGAAGTAATCGCGAATCGCGCGTATGACTAAGGAAGATTCTTGATAAATTAAAAAAGCACCGGTTGATGATTGACTTGCACCTTCAATCGCACCCCACAGCTGCATTAAATAATTTAAGTCCCACTGCAATTCATCGACATTACGGCCTATACCTGCAGTACGAGCAATCACGGACATACCAGTTGGCAGATCCAGTTTGTCCATGGTGTCGCGTAGTTCTTGTCTGTCTTCACCTTCAACGCGACGTGATACACCGCCACCACGTGGATTGTTAGGCATCAGAACCAGATAGCGACCTGCGAGTGATACAAATGAGGTGAGTGCAGCGCCTTTATTACCGCGCTCTTCTTTCTCAACTTGCACCATGATTTCTTGGCCTTCACGTAATGCATCGCGTACGGATGCGTTACGTAGATCGACGCCTTCACGGAAGTAGCTACGTGCGACTTCTTTGAATGGTAAGAAGCCGTGACGTTCTTCACCATAGTTAACGAAGCAAGCTTCGAGTGAGGGTTCAATGCGGGTGATGACGCCTTTGTAAATGTTTGATTTACGTTGTTCGCGTCCGGTTGTTTCGATATCGATATCAATGAGTTTTTGCCCATCGACGATTGCTACGCGCAGTTCTTCCTGTTGCGTGGCATTAAACAGCATACGTTTCATGTTGTTAGCTCCGTGGCCATTAAGGCCATATTTCTTTGTGTGCGGAGCGAATACGCTAGAGCACACAGCACATCATAGGATGTATGCGAGAGCCGAACTTGGGGAAGGGGGAAGAGTTGCCGTTTCGTCTTGAGCATTCACATCAAATGATGTGAGAGTCAACACAGGGCGCGGATATAAAAAATCAGTTTGTGACTTGCAGCGCCGAGCCTCGCAAGCCATGACAATCAAGCGCCAATAAAAATGGCAGGGCTTGATGCGATGGGTGGCGATTCGGATTAACCATAATTAATGTGGTTTGCAAATTCATTTAACTCGATTCAATTACATCAACCAACAAGCTCACATCACATGGAGTGGGCTGGTCAGACTTATCCTTACGTTCCAAGCATTCGGTTCAACATTCCAGCGCACGGTCCGGCGACAACAGAGGAGCAGCCTTGACGGCACAGGAATGCTGCATACACAGCTTTCCCATCGAATTTGCAAATTTGGTGAGGCCGATGGAGTCGCCCCTGTGTAGAATGTATTTTTTATTCTTACACGCGCAGTGATTAAAACCTCACTGCAGCCTGATTATATATTCAAAATGAAGGACTTAGCGAGTGTTTCTGAAGCGTTTGTCAGATCCCAAGAGGTTGCACCGACTGGGCAGGTACAAATGCAAGTCCGAATGATAGCAATTGAACAAGAAGATGCGGGTCAACGCATTGATAACTTTTTGATACGCATCTGTAAAGGCGTGCCTAAAAGCCATGTTTATCAGGTTTTACGTTCAGGTCAGGTGAGAGTTAATAAGGGCAGAGTAGCGCAAACTTATCGCTTAGTTGAAGGCGATATGGTGCGTGTTCCGCCTATGCGCTTGTCGGAACGCGAAGAAAAACATACACCTGCTGCTGAATTTAAGATTCTGCTGGAAGATAGTCATGTATTAGTGATTGATAAACCCGCAGGTGTGGCTGTGCATGGTGGTTCGGGTGTGAGTTATGGTGTGATTGAGCAGTTGCGAGCTTCTAGGCCAGAGGCGCAATTTCTGGAGTTGGTGCATAGATTAGACCGAGAAACCTCAGGTATTTTGATGTTGGCTAAAAAACGCTCAGCGCTCACGCATTTACATGAGCAAATTCGTGCGGGCACCATCGATAAACGTTATTTAACACTGGTGTATGGCGAGTGGAAAAACAGTCGACAGCACGTCAAACTGCCGCTCTTTAAATACACCACGCCGGATGGTGAGCGCCGCGTTCGTGTACAAACAGAGGGTGGACTCGCTTCGCACACGATTTTTAATTTATTGCGAAAATACGGTGACTTTGCGTTACTAGAAGCAGAATTGAAAACGGGACGCACGCATCAGATTAGGGTGCATTTATCAGCCAATGGTTTTCCGATTGCGGGCGATGATAAATATGGGGACTTCACCCTCAATCGACGATTGCAAAAAGCGGAAGGTCTTAGAAAAGCCTGTAAACGTATGTTTTTACATGCTTATAAAATTAGTTTTATGCATCCTGAAACGAACAAAGTCATTCAGCTACAAGCAGCATTGCCCAAAGATTGTGAAAGTTTTTTACAGAGTTTGCTTGCTGAAGAAAATACAGCCTGACTCGGGGTGTAAATAATAAAATATACAACGATATAAACTTAACCATAGCCTAATCACTTACCAAAAAATCTGGATGCTAGCCTGCTAGCACCAGAACACACTATGCCAAGAAAACAATTTGATTTAATCGTCTTTGACTGGGACGGCACACTGATGGACAGCACTGCTGCTATCGTCAAAAGCATGCAAGCTGCTGCCAAAGATTGCGGTTTGCCTGTGCC
>JAXISQ010000218.1:0-3535 GCA_034680505.1 Noviherbaspirillum sp. | reverse complement strand
GATCAAATACATGGTCATCCATGGTTGTACTACCATGCTCTATGAAAACAATTGCTTCTATAAATGCAGGTTTAACTGAAAATTTAATTGAAAGATGTGCAGATGTAACACTAAAAGAGAGAAGAAGACTTATCTTAGTTCCAAGAGAAACTCCTTATAATCAAATTCATTTAAGAAATATGCTATCTCTAGACCAAGCAGGTGCCGTAATATTACCCGCTTCTCCTGGTTTTTACCAACTACCCAAAAGTATTGATGATTTAGGTGATTTTATTGCCGACTGTATTGATGATCAACAGCGGCATAATCGCATTCTTCCTATAGGCGGATCTGGTGCTGCCATCACACCGAAAGAGCAAGGTGAAAAATTATTTGCATTGCTAGGAAAAGAAGTGCGTTTTAAACAGGTTCCGGTTGCTCTTCTTGATGCAATTATTTTTATATTGAGTGGATTAGGAAGATTGATTCCCTCGCTTGCTGATAAAGCGGAATTAGCCCGTATAGGACGGTATTACGCTACTGAATCGATGTTGGTTTGGGATGCTGAGAAGGGTGTTTATGATGCTGCCGCTACGCCATCTGCGGGTAAGCAAACTTTGTTTGATTACTATGCAGAGGTGATTACAGGTGCCCAAGAGCCTGAACGTGGCGATCATGCTGTGTTTTGATTGAAAGTTGATTCTTAAATTTTAGATTTCATAGTTATTTAATCTCTGTCGATTCACCGATTTCCTACCAATATTTAAGCGATGGTTAGTCGCTTCATATCTATTTTTTTCAATCATTTTTTTAAATTAGCCGACTCCCTTTACGGTTTTTATTCTTCTGCTTTTGATAATGAATCATGGGCGATACCTCTTTTTTCTTCGT
This sequence comes from Noviherbaspirillum sp., assembly GCA_034680505.1. Classification (GTDB taxonomy): domain Bacteria; phylum Pseudomonadota; class Gammaproteobacteria; order Burkholderiales; family Burkholderiaceae_D; genus Pernthalerella. The sequence continues at coordinate 2,665 of JAXISQ010000218.1, read as the reverse complement.
TCGGCGGCAAAGATTAGCCCGTAAAGTCCTGGTATTGATTGACATTACATTGTTTTACTGTCAGTATCTATTGACAACCCATAGTGTAATGTGAGCGTTACACTATGGGTTGTTGAAAATGTAACTCAAAAAATGATTAGGCTGTGCCCGCGTGCGGGATGAGCACGAACATGCATGTTATTCAAGGAGTTGATGCCATGTCTGATAAAGATAAAGTTTGGCCTACAGGCCTGACAGAGGCGGAATCTGAGGAGATACACCGTCATTTGATCCAAGGTACGCAAATTTTCGGCATGATTGCCGCCTTGGCTCATTTGCTCGCGTACGTATATTCACCTTGGCTTCACTAATCGATAGGGGAAATCACAATGATCTATGGAAAAATTTGGTGTGTGGTTAAACCTTCGGTTGGTATTCCAATCATCATCGGTGCAGTAGCGGTAGCTTCATTTTCCGTTCACTTGGCTCTGACGATCAATACCACCTGGGTAAAAGGCTTTTTGAATGGTAGCGCAGGTAAAGTGGCTGCAATCTCTAACGAGACTACGCCGCAAGTTGCTTCGCTTACTGTTCAACAAGTACGCAAATAGTTTTATGTTGTTCTTATGGTTCGGGATCTTCCGATCCCGAACTATATTTTTAGCTAATGTCCGTGTGACAGCAATTCACCCTGCATGGGAATCGATGAATGTATGAATCGGTTTAGCCAAGAATTAATTAAAACCTGGACTCAGATTAGTCCACGTTTCTTACCTTTTGCAGATGCGGCAACGCCAGATTTGCCGCTCTCACGTTTATTACGTCTCTCTTTATTTCAAGTTTCAGTAGGCATGGCCTTAGTCTTGGTCATAGGCACGCTTAATCGTGTGATGATCGTTGAGTTACATGTGCCTGCTTCATTAGTCGCTATCATGATTTCTATGCCTCTGGTCTTTGCGCCGTTTCGTGCATTGATAGGCTTTCGATCTGATAACCATCGTTCTGCCTTAGGTTGGAGAAGAGTGCCTTATATTTGGATGGGTACTTTGGTGCAATTCGGTGGCTTAGCCATCATGCCATTTGCATTACTAGTGTTATCAGGTCTTGGTAGCGCAAAAGATGCGCCTGTATGGATAGGACAATTAGGTGCTGCAGTCGCATTTCTATTAGTGGGTGCTGGTCTGCATACTACGCAAACAGTAGGACTAGCTCTTGCAACGGATTTAGCACCACCAGAGTCGCGTCCTAAAGTTGTCGGCTTAATGTATGTGATGCTTTTGTTTGGAATGATAGTCAGTGCTTTACTGTTTGGTGCTGCATTAGCAGACTTCAGTCCGGGTAGTTTAATTCGTGTGATACAAGCAGCAGCCGTCATCACGCTGGTGTTGAATGTGTCAGCTTTGTGGAAGCAAGAGCCACGTCGTAGTCGCAACAGCATTCCACTCAAAGCAGACTCTGATTTTAGTGAATCTTTTAGAACATTTGCACATGGTGGTAATGCAATACGTAGATTAGTAGCTGTTGGATTAGGCACCATGGCTTTCTCTATGGAAGACGTGTTGCTAGAGCCTTATGGTGGTGAAATTTTACATTTAAGCGTAGGCGATACAACCTCCTTAACAGCAACGCTTGCAATAGGAGGTTTGTTAGGTTTTGGTTTGGCTTCCCGCATATTAAGCCGTGGTGCTGATCCCTTCCGTATGGCAGCGAGTGGTGCATTGGTGGGTATTCCTGCATTCTTATTGGTTATCTTTGCTGCGCCTATGACATCAGGAATGATGTTTGGTCTGGGCACCTTGTTGATAGGATTTGGAGCGGGTTTATTTGGGCATGGCACCTTAACGGCCACTATGAATCTTGCGCCTGCTGGTCAGGCCGGTCTTGCGCTTGGCGCATGGGGCGCAGTGCAAGCAACTGCAGCAGGTATTGCCGTTGCATTAGGCGGCATTATTCGTGATGTGGTTGCGATGTTTACTGATTCAGCGACTGGCTACATGAGTGTTTACAGCATAGAGATTTTCTTGATGCTGGCTACAATTATCATCATGCTGCCTTTGATTAAAAAGAGTGCAGCAACTTCAGAATTAACACTTGAGAGACAAACTCCACAAGTGAGTGCTAGATGGTGAAGCGGTCAGAATATTAGCGGTTATGAAGAGTTGGAAAAAATAGGGAATAATAGGAAAGTTTTTGAGTTAATTGCTGCAATTGCAACAGTCAAGTTATCCAGTTTTTGGTTGTGTAGCGTAAGAATAATCAAATGTTTAAGGAGAAGAGCATGAAGGTTTCTAGTATTTTATTAATTATGTGGTTCATAGCATTAATTTTTATGCTTGCTAATCATTTCAACAAACAAAACATCCGTCGCATGCAAAAGCGTTAATCTTTGATTGCGATAACGGACCACAAGATGTGCTTAGCTGACCATCTTGTGCCGTTATGATGTTTTATCTTGCTTTAAGTTTGTTCAAAGCACTGATGCGTTGTATCTACTAAAGCACGACCTTTCAGTTTAGTTCTATTCAGAATTCAAGTATTACTTTTCCCCTCATCGCATCCTACTATGCAGTCGCATACCATTTTTTACCATCTGCATTCGTAGTGAAGTGTCATCGCAAGTCATTCATTCAGTACTGTACTTTTAAGGAGGGTGAAATTGAATATGTATATTGCTTTGTTTTTGTTC
>JAXISQ010000217.1:0-3543 GCA_034680505.1 Noviherbaspirillum sp. | reverse complement strand
ATGTCAGCATGTCGTGCGCTAGAGCGTCGCATCACAGTCGCTTTTCTTGGTCCAGTTGGCACTTACAGTGAACAAGCAGTGTGGCAGCAGTTTGGTCAGTCCGTCACTGGTTTGCCTTGCATTTCAATTGATGAAGTCTTTCGTGCTACCGAAGCAGGCACTGCAGATTTTGGTGTGGTGCCCATTGAAAATTCAACCGAAGGCACAATTAATCGCACTTTAGATTTGCTCTTGCAAACTTCGTTATCGATTAGCGGGGAATTATCACTACCTGTTCATCATAGTTTGCTGACCAAGAGTGGTTCATTAGATGGTGTAAAGCGTATTTGTGCACATTCACAAGCATTGGCGCAGTGTCAGGCTTGGTTAAATCATCACTACCCACAAATTGAAAGACATGCCGTTGCATCGAATGGTGAAGCTGCGCGCTTAGCAAGTGAAGATACGACGATTGCTGCGATCGCGTCGGAAATGGCTGCAACACGTTATGGTCTAGCGATCGCACATGCTCACATACAAGATGATCCACATAATCGTACGCGCTTTGCTGTCATAGGTAGACTCTCACCGACTGCATCGGGTCGTGATCAGACTTCACTCGTGTTATCCGTGCCGAATAAACCAGGTGCTGTGTATGAATTGCTAGAGCCATTAGCTAAGCATGGTGTGTCCATGACACGTTTTGAATCACGTCCTGCGCGCACTGGTAGTTGGGATTATTATTTTTACGTCGATATCGAAGGTCATGCGCAAGATACAAAAGTAGCGCAGGCTTTGCAGGCACTGCAATCGCGCGCCGCTTTTTTCAAAGTGCTTGGTTCTTATCCCTTTGCATTCTGATCTTTTACTCTGATTTTCATTCACTATGTCACATTCATTTGGTCCTGATTATGTACGTGCTATCGCTCCTTATCAGGGCGGCAAACCTATTGCAGAAGTCGCGCGTGAATTTGGATTGGATGAAGCGAAGATCATCAAGCTAGCCTCGAATGAAAATCCTTTAGGTATTCCTGAGTCAGCGCAACAAGCAATGCAAGCCGCATTGGCTGAACTCGCACGTTATCCAGATTCGAATGGCTTTGATTTAAAAGCGACGATTAGCAAAAAATTTAATGTGGCAACAGATTGCATTACTTTAGGTAATGGTAGTAATGACATACTTGAACTCGCCGCTCGTTCCTTAGTGCGTGCTGGTGAATCAGTTGTGTATTCAGAATATTCATTTGCAGTCTACCCACTCGCAACACAAGCAGTGGGTGCAAGGGCTATCGTAGTGCCGGCTAAAGATTTTAGTCATGATCTTGATGCAATGGCTAAGGCTGTACAGCCTGATACACGTTTAATCTTTGTAGCGAATCCAAATAATCCTACAGGCACTTTCATCGATGGTGATCACATACTCGCTTTCATACGCTCTATACCCAAACATGTGGTGATCGTATTAGATGAAGCATACACAGAATATTTGCCAGTGAATCAACGCTACGATGCATTAGCTTGGGTAGCGCAACATCCGAATTTAATTGTTTCGCGGAGTTTTTCTAAAGCTTATGGATTAGCAGGATTGCGTGTGGGATTTGGTATTGCACAAGCAGAGTTAACTGATTTAATGAATCGTTTGCGTCAACCATTTAATGTGAACTCATTAGCGCAAGCTGCTGCTATCGCTGCTTTGCAAGATGAAGCTTTTCTTACCAAGAGTGCGCAAATTAATAATCAAGGATATGCACAACTCACTGCAGCCTTCACGCAAATGGGCATTACCTTCGTCCCTTCATTTGGTAATTTTGTTTTATTTAAAGCCGGAGAGGCACAAGATGCAGGTGCAAAAGTAAATCTCGCTTTACTTAAAAAAGGCATTATCGTGCGTCCTGTTGGTAACTATGGCTTACCGCAGTGGTTGCGAGTGTCGATAGGTCTGCCAGAAGAAAATGCTGCATTCCTTGCAGCTTTACAATCCATCATGGGCTAATGCACTAGGCATGCCACCTTTTAAAAAAATCGTTATCTTTGGTGTTGGACTGATAGGTGGTTCATTCGCACTTGCATTAAAAAAAGCAGGTGTGGTTGAGCAGATTGTTGGCGTGGGTCGCCGTCTTGAAACACTAGAGCGCGCAAAATCTTTAGGCATTATCGATGTAATCGATGATGCATCGGCAGTGCGTGATGCAGATCTCGTCTTACTGGCAACGCCAGTGGCACAAACACAAGCCGTGTTAGCGGCTATCGCTCCTTATCTACAACCACACACGGTTGTTACTGATGCAGGTAGTACCAAATCAGATGTTGTGCAAGCTGCGCGATTCGCGTTAGGTGAAAAAATTGCGCAGTTTGTCCCTGGTCATCCGATTGCAGGGCGCGAACAAAATGGCCCTGAAGCTGCATTAGCGGATTTATATGTTGGTAAAAAAGTCGTCATTACAGCTTTGCCTGAAAACGCAGCAGCATCGGTAGCAAGCGTACGTTCAGCATGGCAGCATTGTGGCGCATTGATTCATGAATTAACTGCAGAAGAACATGATGCTGTGTTTGCAGCAGTGAGTCACTTGCCGCATTTTCTTGCTTACGCCTTAGTTGATGATATTGCTGCAAGCAGTAAAGCAGATTTATTGTTTCAATATGCAGCGAGTGGCTTTCGCGATTTCACACGTATTGCAGGTTCATCACCTGAAATGTGGCGTGACATCGTGCTAGCGAATCAATCAGCTTTATTGGTAGAGCTTGATACTTATATCAATCAGTTAAATAAAATGCGCAGCTTGTTGCAAGCTGCTGATGGAGTAGGTTTGCAAGCCATATTCACGCAGGCACAAACTGCCAGACAATCATGGATTACAGCCATCGAAATGGCTGAGAAAAAACGCGCCTACGAGCAAGGTGGAGATTAATGAAGCATTACCCACATCATCTTGATTTGCGACCTGCAAACGCAGCGCGTGGCACGGTGAGATTGCCGGGCTCAAAAAGTATTTCTAATCGCATACTGTTGTTAGCAGCCTTAGCAAAAGGCACAACAGAGATTAAAGAATTACTCGCCTCAGATGACACGCATGTCATGTTGATGGCATTGCAAAAATTAGGTGTGAAATGGCATCAGCATGATGTGAGCCATGATTATGCAATTGAAGGTGCAGCAGGAAACTTTCCCAACCATAAAGCAGATCTTTTTATGGGCAATGCAGGCACGGCCATTCGTCCATTGACGGCTGCACTTGCAGCTTTAGGTGGTGATTACACCATACATGGCGTGGCACGTATGCATGAACGACCCATAGGGGATTTGGTTGATGCATTAAATGAAGTGGGTGCGCGCATCGATTACACAGGTAATCCTGGTTTTCCTCCTTTGCATATTCATCGCGGTCATTTACATACTGAACGCATGCAAGTACGTGGCAATGTATCGAGTCAGTTTTTGACTGCCTTGTTGATGGCCTCGCCCTTAATTGCACGTGACTATCCACTTAACATAGAAGTGATAGGCGATTTAATTTCTAAGCCATATATAGAAATTACGCTTAACCTCATGCGTCGCTTTGGTGT
>JAXISQ010000216.1:0-3576 GCA_034680505.1 Noviherbaspirillum sp. | reverse complement strand
GAAGACAAATTGGGCGAATTAAGACTCGTAGATTGGCGCGAAATCATGCTGCGTTGGGAAAAAATGCAATTTGATACCGATGAAGAAGAACTCGAAGAACTTGTTGCAGAACCTGCATGATCGCTCTCGTTAAATCAGGTTTTAATACTAACTCATCCCATGAGCACTCTGGTTCGCAGTCACCTACGAATCAGAATGCTCGACCACATCAACAAACCATATTGATTTTGAGCGTCTCTGCTGGAAATGGACATGTGCGTGCAGCGCAAGCCATTAAAGCGTACGCCGATCAATGCCTCAATACTTCCAAGGTCATCCATAAAGATGTGATGCTGTCTATGCCAGCCGCATTTCGTAAGATTTATACCGATTGGTATTTAAATCTTGCAAGTCGCTTTCCTGAAGTATGGGGTTGGTTGTATAGAAAAACAGATCGTGATCGTTCAAAGAATTGGTTGGATTTTGCACGACGTTATGTAGAGAGTCGTTGTGGACGAACTTTGCTAGCTGAAGTGAAGCAACTCGCACCCGATGCCATTATTTGTACGCATTTCCTTCCGGCTGAGTTATTAGCTGCAGCAAAAAAACGTGGTGAAATTGATTGCGATGTATGGGTGCAAGTGACAGATTTCGATTTGCATCATATGTGGGTACACCAAGGCTTGAGCGGTTATTTTGTAGCGAATGAAGAATTAGCTTACCGCTTGCGCTGCAATGGTATTGCTGCAGATCGCATCCTAGTATCGGGCATTCCTGTTATGCCTGGTTTTCGTTCTGCACCTGATAGACGCGTTTCAGCACATCGCTTTGGTTTAGATGCAAATCGACTCACCATACTGATGATGGGTGGTGGTGCTGGTGTAGGTGATATGGAATCGATTGCAAAACAAATCCTCGCTCTCAATCAGGATTGTCAGTTAATTGTTTTAGCAGGTAAAAATCAAGAACTTTATCAATCACTCCTTTCCATTAGTGCTTTCTATCCTCAACGACTTTACCCAATGGGTTTCACGCAAGAAGTCGATGCTCTTATGGCTTGTTCCGATCTCGCGATTACTAAACCAGGTGGATTGAGTACTTCAGAATGTTTAGTGATGGGTTTACCTATGCTGTTAGTCAATCCCATACCGGGTCAAGAAGAAAGAAATGCAGCGATTTTATTGCAAGAAGGTGTAGCTATTCGTGCTGATGATGCTGATTCATTAGTCTATCGACTACAAAAACTTTTAGCTAATCAAGAGCAATTTGCGTTAATGAAGACACGTGCACAAGCTTTAGCCAAACCTGATGCGGCAAAATTTGTGCTTAATCATGTGATTCAACAACTGCCACTCATGAGCCAACCTAAGGCTAACTAATGTTAATCATGCTGCCAACTTTATTGTTTGTGATGTTATTAGGATTTTTTTTCGCAAAACTGGAAATTGCGATTGAAGGTGATGCTGGTTGGGCGAAGAGCCTGCCTACTTGGCGCATAGAAGAACACTGGGCTTTAGATTGGTTCTGGGGTGGTCGCGCTATGACGGGCTATCACGCGTGGGCATTTTCACTAGTTGCTTTGTTTTTTCACTTCCCGATTATCTTCAGTGGTGAATATTCACTCAATCAAGAAATACGAGCGCTGGCTTGTATTATGATTTTTTGGGTGACAGAAGATTTTCTTTGGTTTTTACTCAACCCTGCATTTGGCTTTAAACGTTTTTCCAAACTGCATGCAGATTGGCATAAGAATTGGATTTTCGGCGCACCAGTTGAATACTGGATTTTTACGCCACTCGGCTTAGGATTGCTGTGGCTTTCTTTTCAAAGCTAGATCTGAAATTAATCTAGAAAAAATTCTGGTGATAAAACAGCACGTAGATAGAGATCATTACCATCTTCTTTATCGCGCGTGGAAATCCACCACGCATTCGATTTTTTAATCGTCCAGTTTTGTATCTCGCCTGTTAATAATAAAGAAGCGACTTGACCACACCACGGTTGATGGCCAACTAACATTACAGGGCCACGTGCGGAAGGCCAACCTGCTGCCTCTAACACTTGCTGAGGTTTTGCTGCTGGATTAATGGCTTCAATGATTTTGAATTTTCTTTGTAAGGCTTCTGCAGTTTGCACGGTACGCACAGTAGGACTGCACAAGATACGACAACCACTAGGCAAGCTACGATCTAACCAAGTCGCCATCTTGGCAGCTTGTCTGCGGCCATTCGCAGTCAAGGGTCTATCGTCATCGATTTCCCCTTCTTCTGCCTGAGCATGTCGCCATATGATTAAATCCACTTATCCCCCGACTTTGTGCATTAACTCTAATTGTGCACTATAGCCGTTTTGGTTACTACGTGGTTGTTTGCGGTGGTATTGGCCGTCAGCATTTAGCTCCCAGGCATTTTGATTGTCTTTCAAATATGGCATCAATCCTTCTTGCATGACCCGTTTTTTCAGATCTTTATCTAGAACCGGAAAAACAACTTCTATCCGTCTAAATAAATTACGGTTCATCCAATCAGCACTAGCCAAATAGACTTCATGCTTTTCTTGATTCTGAAAATAAAAAATCCGGCTGTGTTCTAAAAACCGACCGACGATAGAAATGACACGAATATTTTCTGAGAGCCCTGCAACACCTGGTCGTAATGCACAGGCACCACGTACGATGAGATCTATTTTCACACCTGCTTGTGAAGCCTCATACAAAGCCTCAATGACGGATTCATCTAATAAACCATTCATCTTTGCGATGATTTTTCCAGATCCGCCAGCGCTAGCAATACTGGCTTCATTCTTAATTGCTTTGACTAATTCTTTTTGTAAATCAAACGGTGCAACCCAGAGATGATTGAGTTTTTTAGGTTTAGTCAAACTAGTGAGATTGATAAAAACTTCATTTACCTCACGTGCCACATCATAGTTTGCTGTTAAGAGACCAAAATCTGTATAAAATTTTGTCGTGGTGGGATGATAATTTCCTGTACCCAGATGCGCATAGAAGCGAAGTTGCTTTTCTTCACGACGAATTACCAAAGCCATTTTTGCATGCGTCTTTAAACCTACGACGCCATACAAGACTTGCGCACCGACCTGCTCTAATCTATCAGCCCAGTTAATGTTAGCTTCTTCATCAAAGCGTGCCATGAGTTCTACAATCACGGTCACTTCTTTACCATTTTTAGCTGCTGCAATTAATGCTTCCATTAATTCAGAGTTCATACCGGTGCGATAAATCGTTTGCTTAATCGCCACCACATGAGGATCATAAGCAGCGGTGTACATGAAATCGACTACAGGTTGAAATGATTCAAAAGGGTGATGCAACAAAATATCCTTTTGTGCAATTAAGTCAAAAATATCATGCTCTTGAATTTGTAGCGCATATTTTTGTACAAACGGTTCAAAGCGTAAAGGTGGCTTTGCTACATAATCGATTAACTCATTTAATCGCACCAGATTCACAGGACCATCAACTGGATAAAGAAAATCTGGTTCTATATTAAATTGCGTGAGTAATAATTGCGCTAAATGTTCAGGACAATTTTTCGCTACTTCTAATCTAACGCCAAATCCAAACTGTCTGGTTTG
>JAXISQ010000215.1:0-3585 GCA_034680505.1 Noviherbaspirillum sp. | reverse complement strand
GCTTCAGGCTTCACTGATCAATTAAGACTAAATAGAGAACAGCTCTTATTAGATTTGCTGTCTGAAATACAGGGCCGTAAGTTAACTGATACTGAAAAAGCGGAGTTTATCGCTCTAGCTAAGCAAAAACACCTAACAGAAACAGAAATACAGCGGCTATTAGAAGAAGCTGAAAACAAAGACAAAGAGCTAGGGAATGATCAGCATGAATCTTTGCTACTGGCTTCTAACAATCCTGAATATGCGTTTACTCAATACCGTATGCTACTTTCAAAAATTAGTGCATTAGTAGCGGTAGCGGATAAAGATTACATTACCCAAAAATTAAGCAAGCTAGAAGAGGGGACTGAAGTAGAAAGAAAAGTTTGGCAGCATTTCAATCATAAGCAGTAGACAAACTAGGGTTGATGGCGAAACGAATTCATTTTTATCCATGGCGTAGCAAGGTAGTTGATTGCTATGCCATGGATTAGATTCACACTGCTACTTGTTGGTAATTTTGGTTTGGAAAAAATCAATCACTAAAAAAATACTCAAATACAAATATTCAAATAAAAATCAAAAGCAGGGTAGTTACTTAGCCTTCTTCTGATTCTTTTCAGCGCGTATTTCATCCATCATATTTTTAGCTTCTCTGTCACTGATGCGGAATTGAACTTGTAGACGTTTGAGTGTGTCTTCCTCTGCGCCAGTAACGATATCATCTGCTAAGACTTCACGAATTTGCGCAATAAATGCAGCCTTCTTACGTGACATTTGATTTGAAAAAGCAGAGGCCACAATACCGGTCATAATCGCCGCCATACACACGCCCAGAAAGCCTGTAATGAGCGCAATAAACTCACCAGCACGCGTAACGGGCTCCACATTGCCATAGCCAGAGGTAATCGTAATAATCGCCCAGTAGATTGCAGCTGGAATGGATGCAAAATGCTCAGGCTGATCATGTCCCTCAGCGAAGTACATGAGTGATGCCGATACAATGGTTGCAATAATGAGTAGGAAAAGTGCTGAACCAAAAGCCTTGCGCTCTGAAACTACGGCTGCAAAAAGATCTTGCAAGGCTGTATTGTAATTAGACAGTTTAAGGATACGCAGTAAACGTAACACCCTTAGTACCCGTAAATCTAAATAAGGGAATAAGAAGTGAACATAAAAAGGTGCGGTTGCAAAAAAATCAATCAAGCCAAAGAAACTGAAAATATATTCTTTTCTACCGCGCCAAGCGCCGCCTTCTTCTTTGCTATATCTTGCTCCGTATGACCATGCACGCAAGAGATATTCTGCGCTAAAGAACATGACACTCCAAAATTCAAATTCATGGAATACGTCTTTATAGGCTGCGTGTATGTCGGGGACAGAATCTAATACCACTGCCGTGCAGTTGGTCAAAACAACAATTGTGATGATCCATTCGACATACTTTGATGCACGACTTTTTGCCGAGCCATCCAAAGTTTGCATGACGAGATGTTTCATTACCATTCCTTAAAAATTAAAGTCTTCCACAGCCTTACGCAGAGCGTGTTTACTATGGTTGAGAGGGTTCTTATAAAAACTCAGGCCAGCCAATATTGGCCGGCCTGAATGAAACGCTTAACGACATGCATAACAAGCTAGAGGCTAGCTTGCTACGCACTTAACGATCAGTGACCAATATGATCGGCAACGCGTTTTTGATTTGCGTCCACTTTCTCACGTAAAGAAATCACGCTGTCGCGCATTTCATTACCTTCGTCTTGCAGGTTATTCAAACGCTCTTTCAATGTATCGCCAGTAGCAAAGGATTCATTGATGATTTTTTTGGTCTCAGCAGAGCTATTTTTAATGCTGCTAACAACTTCTTCAATTTCAACAACGCGACTTTCATTGCCGTGTCCAGAAGCGGATTCCATCATTTGCTCTAATTCGCCATCTAACCATTGACCATTTGAGTCAGCGATCTCATCGATGTAGTTCACCATTTCTTCATTCAGTTCAAAGAAGGTTTGGGTAACGTCACCAAGCGCTTTAATCGCATCAGCCATTTTTTGGTTGATTGCCACCATTTTTCTGTTCATTTTTGAACGATGCTCAAGATATTCAACTTTGACACGGTTAGCCATGGAAAGTTGGAAAGCTTCTTGATCATTGTTAGTTGGTTGCAAAAGTTCAATCATCATTAAACGATTACGGAAAACGTCATCAGTGGTTCTCATGATTAATTCACGATTACCTGCTGCGTTAATCAGATAACTTTGTTGTGCATCAGTGATATTTTCTTCGATAACACTTCGTGCAACCTGAATTTGAGCAACATTAAATTGCACAACTGCTTCAGTGTCAAAAATAGAACGCTTATTTTTCAGAATCTTGTTTTTAATAACATCACTCATAAAATTCTCCTAGTGTGAGTGTCTGTGGGTATGGTGTATTTAGGATTACCACGTCAAGCGTGGGTTTCCTCTGGCAAGGTGATACGACTTGAGCGAGTCAAGCGGTTCACATAAATGATGCCTTTAGAAGGCTGGTTTAAACCAGCTTCGTGATAAAGCATTTCATAAATGTAGTCTGCTTGGTCAGCTGATACTGTCGCATGCACGATTTCAGTTTTTGGAATCTCAGGTAAGTTACCTGCAAGCGATGCACGGCCAATAGGATTGCCGCGTACCGAATACAGATAACACTCATTAATTCCTTTTTCATGCAGCATTTCTAGTACTTGAGAACCGCCGCCTTCATACAAAATACAAGTAAGAAGACGGGTGTAATCAATGTAAGGAATGTCTGGACGACTATTATTAGTTCCTTGGCTCATAGTATTAACCTGTAATGTGAGATTAGTCTTTATTCAACAGATTAGGCGGTATATATGTCGCAGCCTGGATGAGCGGTGTGACATAAATATAGCCCATACCTGGTGTATCTAATCTGCCAGCTAAAAAGATGCGTTCGAAGATTCTGTCTGTTTGATCAACAGGCACCATTACGCTAATCACTTCGCGCTCAACATCAACAGCAACACCCAAAACACCGAGTCTTTCACGAACACCAGTGCCCATACCCATATGAACAGTAGAGCCTTGTACGCCTACTTCCAACAATGAATTGTTAATTGTGTCTGCCAAACCTTTTTGTACCACGCAGGTGATTAATGCCACCTCGGTTAGATTTGTCACTTTACGCTTCGCCATGCGTTTCCCCTTTTTTTAAGTTCAATGAAATTATGTTACGCCGTGGCTTCAGAAAGTCGCATTTCGCGTTTAACTTTCCACTGCACATAGACACCCAAAGCAAGTACTGCAACAATCGGTGCAATCGAGGCGGCTGCCAAGATACCAAAACCTTCAACTGCTCCTACTGCTTTACCAAAGCCTAAGCCCATAGCTAAAACGAGAGGAACGGTCACTGGACCCGTCGTCACACCTGCACTATCCCAGCCAATGTTAACGAATTCTTCAGATGAGAATGCGGTCAGGATGATTGCAATCACATAGCCAGGAATAAGAATATAGAGCAGGTTGTAATCAAAAATTAATTTGGTTACGCCCAACATAATTCCTGTTGCTACACCAATCGCAACTGCATACATCAACATGGATTTTT
>JAXISQ010000214.1:0-3597 GCA_034680505.1 Noviherbaspirillum sp. | reverse complement strand
CAAGCACAACTGCTACAACCACACAAAATGCGATCACTCCACCATTCTGGTTACTCGCAGAGCTGACTTATCGCTGTCCTTTGCATTGTGTGTTTTGTTATAACCCGCTGAATTATGCCGCCATTCAGAATGAACTGACGACCGCAGAATGGATTAAGGTCATGCGCGAAGCTAGACAACTGGGGGCAGCGCAACTAGGTTTTTCTGGTGGCGAGCCTTTAATGCGTGATGATTTAGAAGAATTGGTTGATGAAGCACATCGCTTAGGTTTTTATACCAACCTCATCACATCAGGCGTAGGTTTAAATGAAAAACGTATACAGGCACTTAAAACAGCTGGCTTAGATCATATACAACTCTCGTTTCAAGACTCCACCCAAGAGATGAATGATTTTTTAAGCAGCACAAAAACATTCGAACTAAAAAAACGCGTCGCTGCCTTAATCAAGCAATATGATTATCCTATGGTGATGAATGTCGTTCTACATCGCCATAATTTGCCGCATATCGATAAAATTATAGAAATGGCTTTATCGCTAGAAGCAGAATATGTAGAACTAGCGAATACACAGTATTACGGTTGGGCGATGAAGAATAGAGAACATCTCATCCCATCACATCAACAACTGATAGAAGCTGAAGCTATCGTGAATCAATACCGTGAAAAAATCGGTAAGACTTGTAAACTTTTATTTGTCGTTCCCGATTATTTTGAAAATCGTCCCAAGGCTTGCATGAATGGCTGGGGCTCAGTGTTTCTAGGTGTCGGTGCTGATGGCGCCGCTCTACCCTGCCATAACGCACGTGAAATTCCAGGCTTAGATATACCGAACGTCAGAGATCACAGCATGCGTGAAATTTGGTATGAGAGTAAAGCATTTAATTTTTTCCGTGGCGATGAATGGATGCAAGAACCATGTCGCAGCTGCGATGAAAAAAGTAAAGATTTTGGTGGCTGCCGCTGTCAGGCACTGATGTTAGCCGGCGATGCAAGTAAAACAGATCCCGTTTGCAGTAAATCACCTGACCATGGCGTAATAGAAAAAATTATTCACATGGCGGGACAAACTGAAAAAAAACCAGATCCTGTTTTTCCTTTGATTTTTAGATCAGATAAAAATTCACTAGAACTCACACAAGAACTCACGTCGGAGAAATAATCAGTCCTAAATCAATCGCCGAGTTTTAAGCGTAGTTTTGCTGCAAGCAGTTAAAATACGCTTTAACTATTGAATCTGATTGAATTTCGCATGCAAGACCGGCCACTTTTCTACGATCCAACTGAGTACAGAATCAAAAGTTTTGTGACGCGCGCAGGTCGTTTATCTCCTGCACAAGCTAAAGCTATCGCAACGCTAGGCCCACAATTTTGTATTCCTTATACAAAAGCACCACTAGATTTTTCTAGTGTGTTTTCTCAATCTGCTCCCACTATTTTAGAAATTGGTACAGGCATGGGTGAAACCACGGCGCATATTGCAGCCCATATGCCTGAGAAAAATTTTATAGGGGTAGAAGTACACACACCTGGCATAGGTAGTTTACTTAAGCGTATAGATGAAAATCAGCTGACGAACCTGCGTTTAATTCAGCATGATGCAGTAGAAGTGCTGACACACATGATTGCGCCCGCATCCTTAAGTGGTGTGCATGTATTTTTTCCTGATCCTTGGCATAAAGCACGGCACAACAAACGCAGACTGATACAACCTGCTTTAGTCGCACTACTCGTCTCACGCATGCAAGCAGGTGCAGTCTTACACTGCGCAACCGATTGGGAACATTATGCTGAACAAATGCTAGAAGTGTTGTCAGCCGAGGCTGGTTTAATCAATACTGCTGAAGGCTATGCGGAAAAACCCTCTTATCGTCCACTAACGAAATTTGAAAATCGCGGCTTAAAGCTTGGGCACGGCGTGTGGGATTTGGTGTTTAAAAAACGCTAAGCATCTTTCAAACACTCTTACAGAAATTCTTAGTCTGCCCAGACAATCACACCTGACCATGCAGTGAATAAAATCAGTAAGCCAAATACGATGCGATACCAAGCGAAGAGGGTGAAGTCATGCGTGCTGATATAACGTAGCAACCAACGCACACATAAAAAAGCAGAGAGAAAAGCAAATAAAGCACCTAAGCCAAACATAGGTAAATCGGCGACAGATAAGAGAGAACGCTCTTTATAGAGTGAGTAAATAGTAGCGCCGAATAAAGTAGGAATTGCTAAGAAAAATGAAAATTCGGTAGCAGCTTTTCTCGATAAACCAAAATACATCGCCCCAATAATGCTAGCGCCAGAGCGACTGGTGCCAGGTATTAAAGCGCAACATTGTGCACATCCGACTTTGAAGGCATCCATTAAACTCATGTCATCTACTGAGCTGATGCGCGCCTCAATGGGATGTAGCTTATTTCTACGCTCTATCCATAAAATAATAAATCCACCGACAATAAAAGCAGTTGCAACGGGTACAGGCGCAAATAAATGTGCCTTAATCACTTTTCCAAATAACAAGCCCAATACAACTGCTGGTAAAAACGCGATGAATAAATTGAATGTGAATTTTCTTGCTGATGCTTGCGTTCTCAAACCACTGATCACAGTAAAAATACGTAAACGATATTCCCAACAAACAGCAAGCATGGCACCGGCCTGAATCACTATCTCAAAGACTTTAACCTTCTCACCGGATAACTGCAGCAGACTGCCCGCTAAAATTAAATGCCCTGTCGAAGAAATCGGTAAGAATTCCGTCAAACCTTCGACTACACCCATGATGATGATTTTAATAGCGAATATCAGATCCATAGCTTGCTGTTCAGAATAAATGAAATTGGAATGTTTTGAAAAATTTTGCGTAGCTTAACATGCATGCAATGTTAACTTGCTCCACATTTCAGCCAGTTAAACTGCAGTACTGTTCTCTAAGCTAGTCAGATAGTGCAGTGCATACTCACGATCATCGCCACACATCATAGGTTCAGGTTGCAGGCTTAAACACACTGCAGGTCTTTCAGGCAAGCCAAACAACTTGCATCGCCCTTCATCATCAAGCTGAATACAAGATACGCCGGCAGGTTTGCCATTTGGCATACCGGGTATAGCTGAACTAATAGAGGGTGCGATACAACAGGCAGCACAACCTACTCTACAACTTAGTTCCTTATGATTTCGTTGTGCATGACTAGCATTACTCATAACGCAAAGCTTGTATCGGTAATAAGTTAGAAGCTTTACGCGCAGGATAGTAGCCAAAGAAAATACCTATCGCCGCTGAAAATCCGACTGATAATAAAATAGATTCTGGTGACATACGGATTTGCCAACCCGCTAGGCTAGTAATCATCCATGAGCTGAAGGCACCTACGATGATACCAATCACACCACCCAACATCGATAGCGTAATTGCTTCTACTAAGAATTGTCGCAGTATGTCATTCGCACGCGCACCCACTGCCATACGCAATCCAATTTCACGTGTGCGCTCGGTAACTGAGACCAGCATGATATTCATAATACCTATGCCACCCACCATCAAAGAAACAGAAGCGACTGCTGCTAACAACATACTCATGATGCGTGAAGATTCTTCTTGT
>JAXISQ010000213.1:0-3615 GCA_034680505.1 Noviherbaspirillum sp. | reverse complement strand
TCTATGCTCCCATACGAGCCACCAGCTCGACCGCAGCATGGTTTCAAATGTATGGTCGTGCACTTGCTCCTCCGCTAGCGCTGATGGGATTTTTACTTAGAACAGAAATTAGTGGATATGTACGCTTAGTTTATGGCGATCTGAAAGGAAGAGTTAGTGCACGCACACGCTCTACTGCGACAGAAATACCTAGCGAGTTGGCGTCTACGCATAGCCCCACTCAACATCCAATAATGGGTTATGCGGATAGTAGTGATTCGATTGTATAGCGCTTGTATGAGCATAGAATAACTAGTCTATCTGCTGACTAGTTATTCACTATCTGTTTGAATTGGATTTAAAAAAATTAATGCTTTAATGAAGCATCAATTAATTCTATCCAATGTCTAACTTCCGTTTGGGTGCCTGATTGTAAATGCGTTAGGCATCCAATATTTGCAGAGACGATCATCTCTGGATTTGTCGCTTCAAGATTTTTTAATTTATTATCTCTGAGCTGCGTAGCTAAACTGGACTGCAACACAGAGTAGGTGCCAGCAGAGCCACAACACAAATGACTATCAGCACAAAGTTTGACATCGACTCCCACTGCTTTTAGCACACCTTCTATTTTTCCACGTATTTGTTGGCCATGCTGCAATGTGCAAGGCGGATGATAAGCCACACGTTTATTAATCTTACCAATTTTATTCGTAAGCTCTTGCTCAAAGTCCGGCATGATTTCAGATAAATCTTTTGTTAGTTCTGAAATTTTTTGAGCGCGTTTTGCATAGAACGTGTCTTGCGCTAATAAATGTCCGTAGTCTTTCACCATACTGCCGCAACCAGAGGCGGTCATCACAATCGCTTCTGCACCCGCTTCTACATAAGGCCACCACGCATCAATATTACGACGCATATCTTCTAAGCCGCCAGATTGATCATTTAAATGATGACGTATCGCGCCACAGCATCCAACTTTAGGAGCGACAATTAATTCCACACCCAGCGCATCTAACACGCGTGCAGTGGCTGCATTGATGTTCGGTGACATCGCCGGTTGCACACAACCATCGAGTAATAACATTTTGCGCGCATGCGATGTCTTAGGCCACACACCTGCAGGCTGTGCAGCTGGCACTTTGTTTTTTAAAGCGGAAGGTAATAGTGGACGCACTATTTGCCCTAGCTTCATTGCCGGATTAAACAACCATTTACGCGGCAAAAATTCTTTTAATGTTGTTCTGAGTACGCGCTCAGCTACGGGACGTCGCACTTGTTTTTCAACCAAATGACGGCCTATATCGACTAAGCGTCCATACTGCACACCGGAAGGACAAGTACTCTCGCAATTACGACAAGTGAGGCAACGATCTAAATGCAATTGCGTTTTACGTGTGACTTCTTTACCTTCTAATACTTGCTTCATTAAATAAATACGACCGCGTGGTCCATCTAACTCATCACCTAATAATTGATAAGTCGGACAAGTCGCGGTACAAAATCCGCAATGCACACATTTACGCAGAATGGCATCAGCCTCCTGCCCTTCTTGTGTGTGCTTAATGAAGTCGGCGAGATTGGTTTGCATAATCAGAAATTATTAAACATGCGGCCAGGATTAAAAATACCGGCCGGATCAAACGCATTTTTAAGATTGCGATGTATACGTTCTACTGCAGGTTGCAATGGATGAAATACACCGACCGATTTGTCGCCACCTTTAAATAAAGTAGCATGTCCACCGGCTTGTTCTGCTGCTGCACGAACTGCAGAGGCACTCGCCGTTGTTTTTAACCAGCGCTGTGCACCACCCCATTCTATGCATTGCTCACCTTGCAAATTCAATACAGGTGCTACCGATGGTACAGATAAGCGCCATAAACTATGCTCTTTATCCTGCATCACGCCATCGAAGAATGCATGCTCTTGTTCACGCAGCCTATCCCAAAATTTTTCAGGCTCTGGCAATGCATCACCACCCATTTTTTTAATCGCAGCATCGACAGCGGCTTGTGCACCCGATAATCTAATTGCTAACAACCCGTTATGCCAACATGAAGCCGACAGTGGTAATGGCTGCCCACCCCACACATTGAGTTGATGCAGTGCTTGTTCCTGCGTCATCGCAAACTGTAGTGACTGTTGCGCAACGGGGCGCGGCAATACTTTGATGGATACTTCGAGTATTAAACCTAAGGTGCCCATTGAACCAGTGAGTAAACGTGACACATCATAGCCAGCGACATTCTTCATCACTTGTCCACCAAAATGCAGCACGTCAGCTTTACCATCCATCAGCACAGCACCCAACACAAAATCTCTGACTGCACCCACAGCTTGACGACGTGGACCGGATAAACCACTCGCGACGATACCGCCTATGGTGGCTAGTCCATCAAAGCGTGGTGGCTCAAACGCCAACATCTGATTTTTTTCTGACAGTGCTTTACCAATTTCACGCAAACTGGTTCCTGCACGTGCAGTGATGACTAACTCGGTAGGATCATAAGCAATGATGCCGCTGTAAGCAGTGGTATCGAGCACTTCACCTTGTAAGCTTTGGCCATACCAATCTTTGGTTCCATTGCCTTTAATACGCAATGGCGATTTATTTGCTGTTGCAGTCGCAATGCGTTCTTTAAATGTTTGTAAAACGTTTTCCATAGGAGCTCTTGAAGTCAGAAACGCGGCAAATCAGAAAATTTCAATTCGCCACGTTTGACATGCATCTTGCCGTACTCAGCACAACGCACCAGAGTAGGAATCGCTTTATCAGGGTTAAGCAAAAACGCTACATCGAAAGCGCGCTTAACTGCAAAAAATGCATCACGTTCTTGTTCAGAATATTGCACACACATAGAATTTATTTTTTCTATGCCTACACCATGCTCACCTGTAATCGTGCCACCTACTTCAACACAGAGTTCAAGTATGGCTGCACCAAATTTTTCTGCACGATCAAATTCACCAGGCTGGTTGGCATCAAATAAAATCAAAGGATGTAAATTACCATCACCCGCATGAAACACATTCGCACAACGCAAGCTATAGGTTTTTTCCATCTCTGCGATGCCTAGCAAAACCTTCGCTAAATGTTTACGTGGGATAGTGCCATCCATGCAGTAGTAGTCTGGAGAGATACGACCCGCAGCAGGAAAAGCATTTTTACGACCCGACCAAAATTTCATACGTTCTGCTTCATCTTTAGAAACAGCAATCGCAGTCGCACCTGATGCATTGAGCACTTCTGTCATGTGTTGAATTTCTTCTTCTACTTCTTCAGCAGTGCCATCAGATTCACATAACAGTATCGCTTCTGCATCAATGTCATAACCTGCTTTCACAAATGGCTCAACCATACGTGAACTAGTTTTATCCATCATCTCTAGTCCAGCAGGAATGATTCCTGCTGCAATGACATTGGCTACAGCATTGCCGCCTTTAACCACATCGTCAAAGGAAGCCATGATGACGCGAGCTTGTTGTGGCTTAGGTACTAACTTCACTGTGATTTCAGTAGCCACGCCCAACATACCTTCGGAACCTATAAAGACTGCGAGCAAATCTAAACCTGATGCATCGAGTGCTTCATTACCCAATTCAATAATATCGCCTTCAATTGTCACCACTCTG
>JAXISQ010000212.1:0-3620 GCA_034680505.1 Noviherbaspirillum sp. | reverse complement strand
CTGTGAGTTTGAGATATTTAATGGTTTGCTGATCAATGTAGAACATAGCAGCAGTTGCACCAAACTCTGGTGCCATGTTGGAGATGGTGGCACGATCACCTAAGGTTAAATTATTCGCACCTTCACCGTAAAACTCTAAGTAAGCAGAAACAACTTTTTCTTTACGCAGAAATTCTGTCAGTGCCAACACAGTATCGGTAGCTGTAATGCCCTCTTGTGGCTTACCAGTCAGTTCTACACCAATGATGTCAGGTAAACGCATCCATGATGCACGACCTAACATCACAGTTTCCGCTTCTAAACCACCCACACCAATAGCAATCACACCTAAGGCATCGACCATAGGGGTATGACTGTCTGTGCCAACTAAGGTATCGGGATAAGCCACACCATCTTTCACCTGAATGACTGGTGACATACGTTCTAAATTAATTTGATGCAGAATGCCATTCCCAGGTGGGATCACATCTACATTCTTAAAGGCTTTTTTAGTCCAGTTAATAAAATCAAAGCGATCTTCATTACGACGATCTTCAATCGCGCGATTTTTATTAAATGCATCAGGATCAAATCCACCACATTCCACTGCAAGAGAATGATCGACCACTAATTGTGTAGGCACCACAGGATTCACCAAAGACGGATCACCGCCCTGTGCAGTGATTGCATCACGCAAGCCTGCTAAATCCACTAATGCAGTCTGACCGAGAATGTCATGACACACTACACGTGCTGGAAACCATGGAAAATCTAAATCGCGTTTACGTTCGATGAGCTGTTTTAAAGAATCCGTTAGCGTTGCGGGTTCACAGCGACGTACGAGGTTTTCTGCTAACACACGTGAGGTGTAAGGCAGTTTTTCCCAAGCACCGGCTTGAATTGCATTAACAGCAGCGCGTGCATCGAAGTAATCAAGTTTGGTACCAGGCAGAGATTTGCGGTGTGCAGTATTCATGGGGGGCAGAATAAAAAAGAGTCTGACAAAAATCTTAAAGATGAACGAAATTCTTAAAGACGGATAAGAAATAAGGGCAATCAAAATCGATTAAGAGTCTCGCCTCAGTGGGCAGTACGCTCACTGAGGAAAGATAATCTTGTTGATGATTTATTTACGATTTTTGATTGGCACAAATTTCAGATTTTCAGGACCTACATAATTTGCGCTAGGACGAATAATTTTATTGTCTATGCGTTGTTCAATAATATGTGCAGCCCAACCTGAGGTACGTGAAATCACAAACAACGGTGTGAACATCGCTGTTGGCACGCCCATCATGTGATAAGACACTGCAGAGAACCAATCCAGATTTGGGAACATTTTTTTCACATCCCACATCACGGATTCCAAACGTGCTGCAATATCAAACATCTTAGTAGAGCCTGCATCTTTCGATAATTGATGCGCCACGTCTTTAATCACCTTGTTACGCGGATCAGAGATGGTGTAAACCGGATGACCAAAACCGATGATGACTTCTTTGTTTTCTACGCGACGACGGATATCTGCTTCTGCTTCATCAGGATTGTCGTAACGCTTTTGAATTTCAAACGCGACCTCATTAGCACCACCATGCTTAGGCCCACGCAATGCACCAATCCCGCCAGCGATTGCGGAAAACATATCTGAACCTGTACCGGCAATCACACGACTCGCGAAAGTCGACGCATTGAATTCATGCTCTGCATATAAGATTAAAGAGGTATGCATCGCTTTGACCCACAAATCAGAAGGTGCTTCACCATGTAGCAAATGTAGGAAATGACCACCGATAGAATCATCGTCGGTTTCAACTTCTATGCGACGACCGTTATGGCTATAGTGATACCAGTACAACAGCATAGAACCAAAAGATGCCATTAATCTGTCAGCGATATCACGTGCACCTGGTGTGTTGTGATCTTCCTTTTCTGGCAGCACACAACCTAAAGCTGATACACCGGTACGCATCACATCCATAGGATGAGAAGAAGCAGGCAACCACTCTAAAACCGCTTTCACATTCGCAGGTAAACCACGTAAAGCTTTGAGTTTTTGTTTGTAGGCTTGTAATTCAGCGTTGGTCGGCAACTTACCATGTACGAGTAAGTGTGCAATCTCTTCGAATTCACAAGTGTCCGCTACATCGAGAATATCGTAACCACGGTAATGCAAGTCATTACCGGTTTTACCTACTGTGCATAATGCAGTGTTACCAGCGGTGACACCTGATAGTGCAACTGATTTTTTTGGTTTAAAACCCGGTGTTTGTTGTTCGCTCATTATTTTCTCCTAAAATTTTTTACTGTTTATTGATCTCTATGATGCTTTTTATTTTGCTTTTTGTTGAGCAAATAAAGCATCTAGTCTTTGTTCGAAATCGTGATAACCAATTCGGTCGTATAACTCCATACGTGTTTGCATGGTGTCGACTACATTTTTTTGCGTGCCGTCACGACGCACTGCCATGTATACATTTTCTGCAGCTTTGTTCATAGCGCGGAAGGCTGAGAGTGGATATAAGATCAATCCGCAATCTGCATCACGTAACTCATCCACAGTGAACAGCGGTGTGGCACCAAATTCAGTGATATTAGCGAGGATAGGCACTTTGACTGCTGCTGCGAATTGTTTGTACATCGCTAGTTCCGTTATCGCTTCCGGAAAAATCATGTCAGCGCCTGCTTCTACGCAAGCTACTGCACGATCTATCGCTGACTCTAAGCCTTCTACAGCGAGCGCATCAGTGCGCGCCATGATGACGAAATTCTCATCGGTTCTTGCATCGACTGCTGCTTTAATTCTGTCTACCATTTCTTGTTTGGTGACGATTTCTTTATTTGGTCTGTGACCACAGCGCTTTGCTCCCACTTGATCTTCAATGTGCATGGCTGCAGCACCGAACTTAATCATAGATTTCACAGTGCGCGCCACATTGAATGCGGATGAACCAAAACCAGTATCGACATCCACCAATAAAGGCAGGTCACATACATCGGTAATGCGACGTACATCAGTTAATACATCATCTAAATTTGAAATACCTAAATCTGGTAAACCGAGTGAACCTGCAGCCACACCACCACCAGATAAATAAATTGCTTTAAATCCAGCACGCTTAGCTAGCAATGCATGATTCGCATTAATTGCGCCTATGACTTGCAAAGGCGATTCTTCTTTCATCGCTTGACGAAATTTCGCGCCTGCAGATTGCATACTCATTTTTATAATCCTGTGAAAAAAAATGTTTCAGGGAGTGCTCTTACTCTCTTCATTTGCAATCAACGTGCCAATTCAAAAAATTTAATTAACAAAAGCTTAACTTTTGAAACAAGTCAAAATAAGGACTATGAAACAAGGCATTAGCGATCTGCTTAATTTACCTAATAGAGAAAAGTCTTGCCACAATGTTTCAGCTCATGTTTCAATGTTTAAATTAGTTGAAACATCACAAGATCCTGAAACATGCCCCGCCCGCCCAACTTTAACCGCGATTATCCTAGCGACCATAAACCAGTTTTCTGGACGGTGTCGATTTCACGCTTGATTGATCTGTTTCGCGATATCACACTGGAATACGACGATAGCGCCCAGATCACACCAATTAATCTGGGATTTGAAGAAGCGGTCGCCCATATACGAG
>JAXISQ010000211.1:0-3664 GCA_034680505.1 Noviherbaspirillum sp. | reverse complement strand
TTGCTACTGCATTGAAATTGAGTTGCAATCCAGCTAGCGGACTTGTCTTTTTAGTCGCTGCATAGGATGTTGAAAGCGAACCACCTAGTACCGTAGTGGCTGCCACACCGAATGAACCTTTGAGCACAGCACGACGAGAGAGACGTGCAGATAAAATTGCATCAAAGCGGGGATTGTTGGAAAAGTTTTCTGAGGAATCAGATGCCGAACTTACATCTTGCAAATTAGAATACTTTGCATCATCAGACATGATCAACCCCCTTAAATAATAATTGAGGCTATTAGAGCATGATCACATGAAAATTTGATGACAAATATGCAAATGGCTACGGTAAATCTGGTAGTTACCGTAGGTACGATTAGCGAAGCGTAATCGTACGAAAAATACCGAGGCAGATATTCGTAGGTACGATTAGCATAGCGTAATCGTACGAAAATACCAAAGCAGATATTCGTAGGTACGCTTACACGTACAAAAAACAAAAAAATACGGCGCAATGGTTTGCGCCGCATAAAAAATATGTCGTACGATTACGCTGCGCTAATCGTACCTACAAAATTCAATAAAATCCTCAACTCAATTCACGAATATTAAATTGCGCACCTATCTCTTCCCACATACTTTGTTCTTTGTTTAGCCAATAACTCAAAGTAGGGTGTGCCGCCATCGTTTTTTTACTGATCTCTAACTCTATCCGTGCTTTTACTTTGAGCACAATTTTTTCTGTCACGGGATTCAGTTTTGCATGCATAAAAATCACGCCTAACCGAATCGCCACGACAGTTTTCGCAAAATCTAAATTCGCTAAGGTATCGGCAACTTTACGCAAATTGCCTTTATGCGCCATGATGAGCGTGCTCATGATTTGTTGTTCAGTTGTAGTGAAGCCAGGTAGATCGGCATGCTCTACTAAATACGCACCATGCTTATGAAACCCTGTGTGTGAAACAGCCAAACCAATTTCATGTAAACGCGCACTCCATTCGAGTAATTTATCTAATTGTTCATTCTCGAATTTGAGTTGAGTAAACAAAGCCAGACTATTCGCTGCAGCTTTATTTGCGCGTGTTTCATCCACACCAAAGCGGCGCATGAATTCTTTGATCGATTGATTGCGTCTATCTTTTTGGCTAGCGCGCATGTGTAAATCCCACAGCACACCCATGCGCAAACCAGCATCTACTCTTTCTAAACTTCTAATTCCTAATTCTTCAAACAAACCCAACAAAATAGGTAAGCCACCTAAAATCACGGGGATACGTTCTGGACGCATACCATTTAAATCGATACGACTGACTCTGCCAAACTCTATGAGGCGATCACGTAAAGCTCTTAAACTTTTTGAAGAAAGTCTGCCATCACCCAAATCATTTTTTTCTATGATTTCAGAGAGCGTGCGCATTGTGCCGGAAGAACCATAGGCCATTTGCCAGTAATCAGGATGAAACCCTGCCATACCGTCTTCAAACTGACCACGCGCTGAGAGCACAGCTGCATCAAAAGATTCTTGGTTAATGCGATCATTGCCAAAGAAACTAGAACAAATGCGCACAGTACCAATGCTAAAGGACTCTACACGCTCAATAGTGGCGCCTTGTCCGAGTGCGATTTCAGTAGAGCCACCGCCTATATCCACTACTAAGCGACGTTCACTCTCTTTATCTAAATGCGAAGCCACACCCATGTAAATTAATCGGCCTTCTTCTTCACCTGAGATGATTTCTATAGGATAGCCAATCGCTTTTTCAGCCATAGGCAAAAATTTACGGCTATTACGCGCAATGCGTATGGTGTTGGTTGCGACAACACGCACAGCACGTACTTGTGTGGCTTGCAGAATTTCACCGAAACGAGCCAAACAAGCGAGCGCTGTTTGTATAGCTTGAGGTGTGAGATTGCCTTCAGCGTCTAGTCCTGCACCTAAGCGTATCGGTTCACGCGCCGTTTTTAATATGCGTATGCCTTGACTGTCTTGCGTCGCAATATGTAGGCGGAAGCTGTTGGAACCAAGATCGACTGCAGCCAGCATGATTCAAAGATCTTTCAATTGACACTGTTTTCAAAACCGAAACGCTAGAGAGGCTATATGACAGCTTGATGACAAAAGCAGGCAAATGCGTAACGGACTGCCGTTATTACAGACAACAAACTCTATTATCAACCAAAGATTTACTTCATGTCATCAAGTTGAAAAATTTGCCGCGAATAATCCGTCTCCAGTAAGTAATGGATCAGTTCGTATTAGGCGGGCTGAGTCTTGTTTGTTATTAAATGTCCTATCGGAGAAAACCGGAATGAAAAATTCACCAACCCGCACCATGACTGCTAAGCGTATTGCAGTCGCAGTTGCAGCAGTATGCGCGACCATGTCAGCACCATCATTTGCAGCTGGCGGTGACATGAAAGCACTGATGGATCTGCTCTTGAAAAAAGGCGTGATCACTCAACAAGAATACGACCAAAACATTCAGGCTGCACAAGACGCAGCTGAAAATCAAGCGTTTAAAGAAAAGCGTATTGATCAAGACGTTGCAAAAGCTAATCAGTTTTTGTTGAAAAATGCTGAAGCAGGCCAAGTAATGAAAAACGGTTTAGGAATTCAATCCGCTGACGGTGCTCATTCGATCGCATTAACAGGTCGCGTGCATTTCGATGCTCGTCAGTACTCTCAAGGCATTTATCAAGATCGTATGGAAGTTCGTCGCGCACGTTTGGGTGTTAAGGGCCAAATTGCTAAAGATTTTAAATATGAAATCATTGGTGACTTCGGCGTATCCGCATCTTCTAGCACAGGAACAGATAGCGGTATGAGTAATGCATTGACAGGTACTGACGTTGCCTATTTCGAATATGTAGGTTACAAGCCTGTGCAAGTGCGTGTAGGTCGTTTTAAAATGCCTTTCAGTTTAGAGCAGTTAACTAGCTCTAATAACATTGACACTATTGAGCGTAGCTTAATGGGTCAAGTTGAAGGTGAATTTGTGCCAGCAAAAGAAACTGGCGCGATGATTTACGGTAGCCCAATGAGCGGTTTTACATGGGCAGCTGCAACCTCCCGTGGTCGTGGTAACCAAGATGCAACTACTCGTAATACTGATTACATTGGCCGTGTGACTGCTAACGTTGCTGAACTCACTGGCAACAAAGACTATGTTGCACATTTAGGATTAGCGGCAAGTACTGGTGATGTAAAAACTCCTACTACTTTAGTTAGCGGACGGACTGAAGCGCGGGAAGATAGTGCTTTTTTTACAACCGCTACTACAACGTCTGTATTAGCTACAAGAACTAGGCAGGGAGGAGAACTTGCATTAGCATTTAAAGCATTTAAATTGCAAGGTGAGATGTTTAATGTGAAATACGACGCTACTACTGACAGAGAAATAAAAGGATATTATGCTCAGGGCGTATGGAACGTTACCGGTGAAAATCACAACTACAGTAATTCATCTGGTACCTTTGGTGGTATAAAGCCAAATTCACCTTTCACTATGAATGGTGGTACTGGCGCAGTTCAATTAGTTGTTCGCTATAGTGAGTTGGATGGTAGCGGTGCCGGTGCGATTGCAAATGGTAAAACATCAGGCGCTAATGCGATGACTTATGGCTTGAACTGGGTGATGAATGAAAATGCTCGTGTTATGTTGAATTTCATCCAAACGA
>JAXISQ010000210.1:0-3715 GCA_034680505.1 Noviherbaspirillum sp. | reverse complement strand
TTCAAATGTTTTTTCACCTAAACGTGGAACGGAACGCAATGTAGAGCGTGAAGAAAATTTACCATTCTTATCACGATAATCTACGATGCTTTGCGCTACGTTGCCATTTAAACCTGATACACGCGCTAGCAATGGCGCAGAGGCGGTGTTGACATCAACACCAACAGCATTCACACAATCCTCGACCACAGAATCAAGTGAGCGTGCTAATTGCGTTTGCGATACATCATGCTGATACTGACCGACACCTATCGATTTAGGATCGATCTTCACTAATTCAGCTAAAGGATCTTGCAGACGACGTGCGATTGAAACAGCACCACGAATAGATACATCGAGTTCAGGTAACTCGCGTGATGCAAATTCAGATGCCGAATAAACAGACGCACCTGCTTCAGACACAACGATTTTATTTAGTTTTAAATCAGGTCTACGCTTGATTAAATCTTGCGCTAGTTTGTCGGTTTCTCTGGATGCAGTCCCATTACCAATCGAGATCAATGCAACTTGATGTTGTTCAGCGAGTTTTTCTAAAGTGTGTAATGAACCATCCCAATCATTTCTTGGTTGATGTGGATAGATCGTCGCAGTATCAACCACTTTGCCTGTTGCATCAACGACGGCAACTTTAACCCCAGTACGTAAACCGGGATCTAAGCCCATAGTTGCACGTGGACCTGCAGGAGCAGCAAGTAGTAAATCTTTGAGATTGCGTGCAAATACGCGTATCGCTTCGCCTTCTGCTTCTTCACGCAATTTGCCCATTAATTCGGTGTCAAGATGCAGGAAAATTTTCACACGCCACGCCCAGCGTACCGTATCGATTAACCATTTATCTGCAGGACGATTTTGGTTAGTCACATTAAAACGAGCAGCCACACGACCTTCACAAGTATTCAGAGGTGCATCCCATTTCGGTTTTTCTTCTTCTGTATCGAGTCGCAATGTGACAGTAAGCATTTCTTCGCGCCGACCACGGAACAATGCTAAAGCGCGATGTGAAGGAATATTGGCGAGCTGTTCTGAGTAATCAAAGTAATCCGCAAATTTCTCTCCCGCTTCTTGTTTGCCTTCTATAACTTTTGCATCAACGACGCCATGTTCTTTTAAGTATTCTCGGAGTTGTTGCAATAACTCCGCATCTTCAGAAAAACGTTCCATCAAAATTTGACGTGCACCATCTAGCGCAGCCTTAGTATCAGCCACACCAGGATTTTCACCTTGATCGGTTGTGAAAGCAGGTTTGATATAAGACGCAGCTTCTACTTCAGGATCTAAAGTGGGATTCGACAATAAGGCATCTGCTAACGGTTCTAATCCTGCTTCAAGTGCGATTTGCGCTTTAGTGCGACGTTTTACACGATAAGGTAAATACAGATCTTCTAAACGCGTTTTATCTTCAGCAAGCATGATGGCCTGCATTAAAACTGGGGTCATTTTTCCCTGCTCTTGAATAGAGCTCACGATGGCACTACGACGTGCTTCTAACTCACGTAGATAGCGTAAGCGTTCTTCTAATAAACGCAGTTGTGTGTCATCTAGACCACCAGTGACTTCTTTACGATAACGAGCAATAAAAGGAACGGTTGCACCTTCATCAAGCAAGATAATTGCAGCAGCAACTTGTTCATTACGGGCAGCCAGTTCGTTGGCTAAGCGTTGTTCTATAGAAGGCAGCATGAATTAAAAACAAAAAACATAAATGTGGAAAAAATAAGGAAGGGAAAACTAAATAAATTGACCGCCCGTTACGCGTGGAATACCAGCCAAATCTGACCAGCAATGTACGTCACGCCAACCTAGATTACGAAATAATTCACTGACTGCGGGTGCTTGATCGTAGCCATGTTCAAGTAATAGCCATCCATTAGCTTGTAAGTGATGGGGTGCGCCTCGAATTATGAGTTCTATCGCTTTTAAGCCATTCGAATAATCAGTTAATGCATCTGCAGGTTCGAAACGTAAATCACCTTGTGTTAGATGCGGATCGCCTGATGGAATATAGGGTGGATTACTAACAATTAAATCAAATTTATTTTTTACCGAGTCATACCAGTCGCTCTGTAGAAAATTAATGTTGATGTTATGTGTGGCTGCGTTTTGTTGTGCGATATCTAATGCTGCCAAACTAATGTCCGTAGCGGTAATGCGCGCATCGGCACGCAAATGCCCTAGTGCCAACGCAACAGCGCCAGACCCAGTTCCTAAATCAAGCACGCTACTTTTTGCACCAAGATGTTGTGCTGCTTGTTCAACCAGTAATTCGGTTTCATGACGAGGGATGAGTACAGCAGGTGTGACTTTTAATTTCAAACCAAAAAATTCACGCTCACCAGTGATATAGGCGATAGGCTCGCCATCACGACGACGCTGTAGCACTGACATAGCAGCAGCAATGTCATCATCACTCAACTCATCTTGAGAGCGAGTGACGAGCTCAATACGAGTCCATTGCAAAGCGTGCGCAATCAAAATGCGTGCTTCTAGTTGGTCTATCGCGCTTGCGCGCAGTAATGCATCAATACGCATAGGATTCGCTTAATCTGACCTTTTAATTACAATAAATCCGAGAGCCAGTAAAAAAATAACAAACCAGATTAAAGACCACTGTGGTATCGACAAACCTAAGATAGGGTCATATTCAGTAGTACATAAGCCATCTGCTTGAAATAAAAATGGTAATAATTTTGCAGTAAATATTTTATTTAACGAGGTTTCTAAAGGATCGATGCCACATGAAACTGTAGGGTGCGCTTTAATCCATAAATGACGTGCTGCAATAGCAGCGCCAGTTAAGCTAGCTATCATTGCAATAGTGCTGCCTAGTCGAATATATTTTTTTGCAATAAAAAAAGTAATAAGGCAAATTAAGCTAGTCACTGCAAAAGCATAGCGCTGCAAAATGCATAAGGGGCATGGCGCCATCTCAAGTTGAAATTGCAGATATGCGCCCACACCCAACAAGCCGAATCCTATAAGAGCTATGATTAATAAAATAAATTTATTTAATTTCATAAGTGTGATCTGAGATTTGCAGAATTAATCTGACTGACTTTCAGCAAGCGCAGCAAGTTGTTCGGTCTGATGTTCTGCCATCAGTGAATTCGTTAACTCATCAAGATCGCCTTCCATCACCATATCAAGTTTATACAGCGTTAAATTGATGCGATGATCTGTAATGCGTCCTTGCGGAAAATTATAAGTTCGTATGCGTTCACTGCGATCGCCGGATCCTACTAAGGATTTACGTGTAGCTGCTTCACTAGCTTGTTGTGCACGTAATTGCACATCTTTAATGCGTGTCGCAAGAACCTTCATGGCCTGTGCTTTATTTTTGTGTTGGCTTCTATCGTCCTGACATTCGACTACGATACCAGTTGGGATATGTGTCAGCCTCACTGCAGAGTCAGTTTTGTTAATGTGCTGACCACCTGCGCCGGAAGCACGAAAAGTGTCAATCCGTAAATCTGCAGGATTGATATCCACATCACTAATTTCATCTGCTTCTGGCATTACAGCAACGGTGCAAGCAGAAGTATGAATGCGCCCCTGTGTTTCTGTTGCGGGCACACGCTGCACACGGTGACCGCCGGATTCAAACTTCATACGTGAATACACACCTTGCCCAACTAAACGCACAATCACTTCTTTGTAGCCACCAATTTCAGAAGGCGATTCCGATACCATTTCAACTTGCCAACGGCAACGCTCTGCA
>JAXISQ010000209.1:0-3730 GCA_034680505.1 Noviherbaspirillum sp. | reverse complement strand
GATGCTTGGGAAAGACCAATTAAGCGCAGTTGATCAGATGCTGCTCTTAGTTCTGCGCGTGCTACAGATAATTCCACTTCGCGTCTTTGTAACTCAGCAAAGCCGATCACATCAGCAGCCACTAATTGTTGAGCACGCTCCACTGAACGTTCAGCTAACTTGCTGCTGGAAACAGCGCGTAGAAACGCTAATTGCGCGTTAGTGAGTTCGGGACTAGATAACTTCGCTAATGCTTGACCAGCTTTTACTCTATCACCAACCTCTGCCATGACTTGCGTGATACGCCCAGTTACAGAGGCACCTATACGTGTCGTGCGCTGTTCATTGGCTTCGATTTTGCCTGAGACTCGTTGGGTGACCGCAATGTCATTGAGTTGTACTCGCTCAATCAAAAATTGCGATGTCATCTCTGGTTTGATTTCTACTATCGACGTATCTGTAATTTGCACAGGCTTAGTTGCAGCCTGTTCTTTTTTATTACAGGCTGTCAAAGTAGCAAGCAATACGATGAGTAATCCTAGGTGCTGAAAGCGAATATTTTTTGGCATTGTATAAAGGCTAGGCATAGCGAATTAAAATAAATTTTCGATTATGAAAGAGGAAAGGTATTGCTTATTCTGATTTCGCGACATGTCGACCTGCAAGGGTATCAAGTTCAATTAATGAGGCTTGCAATTGATAACGCGCTAACAACAAATCATTACGTACTGAACGTAAGACGCGCTCTGCATCGAGTACTTCAAGAATACCGCGCTCACCAAATCGATAAGCTGCTTGTGCAACTTTGAGTGTGGCTTCTGCATCGCGCATTGCACCTTCAGATAGTGCATCAATACGTGTGCGCGCAATTTGCACGGATTTCCATGCAAGTTCAATTTGTTGTAGCAGTTCAGCTTTACGACCCTCTAAACGAACTATTGCTCTTTCACGTTCTGCGATTGCTTCTGCACGTGGACCTGCACGTTGATCTAATATCGGTAGCTGTACCGATAGACCTATCATGTTTTGTCTGGCTTCAGGCTCGCGTAATTGAGAAACACGGATTTCTACACCTGGCCAGCGACTCGCTTCTGCTTCATTAATTTTAGAACGCGAACGCGCTAATTCAGCAACCAATTGTTTGATTTCTGGGTTTTCAATTACTGCTGATTGTTTCAGTAATTCTAGATCTGGTACTTGTAGCTTATCGCTGAGTTGGGCATTTAATTCCCATGAAGGAGGTAAACGTCCTGCTGCTAATCGATTCAATGAAATGGCAGCTTGTTGTACTTGTAAGCGTGCTGTTTGTTCGCGTTGGCGCGCATTGATAATTTCTGCATCCGATTTAATTAACTCATATCGTCCAGCTTCGCCAGTTTCTACTCTTACTTTTACACGCTCGCGAATTTGTTCAAGCAAGCCTAGTGCGTCAAAAGCCGCAATGGTTTCTTCTTTGCGTAGCAAGTATTCATAAGCACGTCGCTTTGTTTCTGCGATCAATTCATTTTCTGTCATGACCACGACTTGCGCTGATCTCGACTGGTTGTAAAAAGCACCTTCGACACGCGCATTGCGCAGAGCGGGGTTTTCTATTAATTGTGCAATGCCCATACCATTCGCACGGCCTGAAAGTGCGGCAGGGTTATGTTCGTTATATCGCCCACTTTGTACTTCTAAGCGTGGATTAGGAAAAGCCTTTGCGCTTGTGATGCCTGCAGTAGCAGCATCTAGAGATTGTTTGCTGGCTAATAACTCAGGATTATTGCGAACGACAGTAGTTATCAATTCGCTGATGGTTATGACTTGGGTTGTTTCACTCGCTTTAGCAACAGGCGTGTTCATCAACATGCCGATAAAAGCAATAGACAAGCAGAGCGCAAAGTTTTTAGTTTCGCGTTGAGTAGCGATGCTCATAGATGGCATTGTTAAATTGAACACTTTATTTTTTGAAAACATCATAAGTGGCCAGTAAACCTTAATTGTCAGGAATTTGTCAGGAAAACGAATTATGTCAGGAATTTGATTTCTTTTCAGGGAATACTTATCTGCTAGGAAGATGATTCTAACCATTTATAAGTATCGGCGAAAAAAAACCGGAGAACTAAGTCGCCGGTTTTTTTCTTAGCCCCACTTGAGGGGGGGTAATAGATTAGAAGTTGTAGGTGTAAGGTGCGCGAACAGAATTTTTGGATTCGGCATCTGCACCATTGCTTTGTGCATAACGCAGACCTACACCATGGTTTTCATTGAGATCGTAAAGCAAGGTTGCATGATAACGAACGCTGTCAAATAATTGTGCTGGATCTTCTTTTAATGCATTGCGATATCTAGTGCCAACATCGACCGCAAAACCTTTGCCCAGAGGGACTTTCAGTCCTAAGTCGACTGCATAGTGCTGAAGGTTTGTTGATGTTGTAGTAAATTTTTGACCTAGTCTCACTGCGACATATGGCAGAACTCCATAACTAGTCTCAAATGATTTTTTTACTTTGAGTTCAACATTTTGGGTGTTGGAGCCAGAAGCTGGATCTGCATACCCTGCTTTAATTGAATATTCCCATTTGTTCGGAGCTTTCACGCCGATGGTCATATTAACAGCAGCATTTTTTGAGCCAGTAGAACGTTTTTCTTCATCGGCATAGTCAAACGATACAAATGGTTTTAGCTGCGCTTGAGCAGAAATGGCGGACAGTGCCAACATTGCACCTAAAAGGATTTTTTTCATAATGTGCTCTCAGTAATTCAAGTTGTCTTATGGAAAGGATTATAAAAGCCTAATTTCAAAAAAGTGTTCGCACTAGCCGTAACATCTGAAATAAGTGTTGTAAATCTGCACTAATTAATACTTTCTTATAATATTTTTCCTCATGGAAACATAACGCCAAGAAAAATCAAATTTGATGAAAATGACTTTAGGTTTTCCGTTTCCAATAAATAATATTTGAAGCCAGAATTTCTGCCGCCGTAACCACTTTCACGACAATGGGGGGATTCGGCTTTACTTTGTCAGATTCGTTAGGTGAATAGACTGTGTACTTAACAGGATTGAGTTTGCCGTAACTCGGAATCTTGGCTTGTTCAGTACTCTGAAAAAGTCGATCTGTACTGGTCGCTGTAGGAAAAGGTAGGTCTGCATCCACAGGTTTTTTCGTCACTTGCATTAATGCTGCAGCAGCTGTAACAGGTTTTCCGCCAAAGGCTTTCATACCTGTAAATGCATCTAAGCTTTCATAGCCAAGGGCGACTAGTTTTTTTGCTGCGTTTGCATTCGTTCCTAATTCATTCGCATTCATGCCTGTGGGCAGGGCGTTTAATTCTCTAATAGTCTCCGGCAATCTACTCAATATGCCCATTTGCTCAAGGGCAGAGAGATTACTGTTCTTGAAATCGGCCGATGTCATACCAGTCATTGCAAGCATTTGCACTGCTTTAGGCTCGAGTACGGCTTTTGCATCAAGTGCATTGCTACCGCGAGGGAAATTCACTAATGAAGTCACACCTAATGCTGCGAGTGCAGTGAAGGCTGATTTTAATTCGCGGAATCTATCAGTAGAGAGTTTGCCTGGGATTTCAGGATCTTCAATAAGTTTAAAAGCTTGGTAAGCTGTGGTCCCTTTGGGGAAAGCACTTAAATCATAAATTCCTGCTTTAGCGAGTGCAGAACCAACTAAGCCATTGGTTTTACTTTGATACAGTGTGTCGATAGCTCCCACGACTGACGTGCCGGGTTTAAAGCTAGAAAGGTCTTTGT
>JAXISQ010000208.1:0-3733 GCA_034680505.1 Noviherbaspirillum sp. | reverse complement strand
GTTGGGAGCAAACACAATGGCTGTTTTTTTTGCAGCAGCTTCAATAGCTGCTTTGCCTACATCATCAAAACCCGTAGTGCCGATGATCATTTTGATACCGTGCTCTGCGCAATAAGCGAGATGATGCAAGGTGCCTTCAGGACGCGTGAAGTCGATTAAAAATTGCGACTGCGCTAAGCCTTTGTTTAAATCGGATTCGATTAAGACGCCTGCAGGCTGACCCAGAAAGGCTGCAGCATCAGTACCTACACTGGGTGCTGATGCCACATCAAGCGCTCCAGTGAGAGTGGTGTCAGGATCATGGACGATAGCTTCAATTAGCATACGTCCCATACGGCCGGAAGCACCGGCTACTGCAATTTTCATTACATTCATCGCTGTCTTAATAGAGTAGTGTTATTTTTTTGGAGCAGCGATACGCATCAGATAGTCTTTTTCCGTAGGGAGTTCGCCACCTTCGAATTTTGAGACTTTGTCGTTTTCAAAAAATACAACGACACGACTCGCAGTTAATTGACCTTCACCGTTTTTCAGGCGGAAAGGATAATCCCAGCGGTTCGCATGGAAGTTATCGATTAAGAGTGGTGTGCCAAGCAGAAAGCGCACTTGATCTTTGGTCATACCGGTCTTGAGTTGCGCTACCATTTCTTGGGAAATGAAATTTCCTTGCTGAACGTCAGGTCTATAAATAGGCACGAAACCAAATAATTTTTCATTTTTGACGACTTGAACTACCCCACTTGCAGGGCTAGTTTTGTCTACGCTAGTGCTGTCTTTAGCAAAAGGATTGCGTAAGGCACAGCCGCCTAAAACGAAACTGGACAACAAGGCGAGCAAAATCGCATTGCGACGCTGAAAAATCGAAACAAGAGTGGGTTGCATGGGCAAGGCGACCTGAAGATGAATTGAGCGCTAAGGCTAAACGCTATATGATAAGGCAGATCTTATTCTTTCGAGCAAAATCATGCCTCCCAATCCTGCCGACTTAAAAGCTAGCGGCCTTAAAGCAACCTTACCAAGACTGAAAATTCTAGAAATTTTCCAAGGAAGTAGCGTTCGTCACCTGTCTGCAGAGGATGTTTACAAACTACTGCTGACAGAAAATCTCGATGTTGGATTGGCAACTGTTTACAGAGTGTTAACGCAATTCGAGCAGGCCGGACTACTCAGCCGTAATCATTTTGAGACAGGTAAGGCAGTATTTGAGCTCAACCAAGGAACCCATCATGATCATTTGGTGTGTGTGGATTGTGGTCGGGTGGAAGAGTTTTTTGATGAAGAAATTGAAAAACGTCAGCATCAAATTGCAAAAGAACACGGATTTAGTCTGGCTGAGCATGCGCTAGCTTTATACGGTTCTTGTACAAAAACAGCATGCCCGCATCGTTCTAGCTAAGACATTTGCTGTACTTAGCTTAGGCCGCTATTGAATAAGAACGTGCGTTATGAATGTGAAAGCGCGTTAGAGAGCAATCTGGCAGTGATGTCCACAATAGGAATCACTCTTTCATACGCCATACGAGTAGGGCCAATCACCCCCAGCGTACCAACTATCTTGCCGTTCACTTCATAGGGCGCAGTCACCACACTCATTTCTTCTACTGGCAATAGTTGCGATTCACCACCTATAAAAATCTGCACACCGGTCGCTTTATTCGAAATATCTAACAAAGCAGCTAGACCAGATTTTTGCTCGAATACATCGAATAATTTTCTCAACGAACTCATGTTGGCTGACAGATCTGAGACCGCGAGTAAATTACGTTCTCCAGAAATTACGACTTCATCGCTATGTTCAGTCATAGCATCACTACCTGCTTCCACAGCTGCTTGCATGAGAGTGGTCATGCTATCGCGCAGCTGACGCAATTCTTCTTTGACTTTTATTCTGACTTCTTGAAAGGAGAGGCCAGCATAATGTTGATTAATGTAGTTAGCAGCCTGCGTCAGTTGGCTAGGTGTGTAGTCGGTGTCTGTGAGAAGTAATCGATTTTGTACTTCACCATTGGGTGCAACGATCACCAATAAAATTCTTTTTTCGGAAAGTCGCAAAAATTCAATTTGCTGAAAAGCAGACTCACGTTTCGGTGCTAACACCACACCTGCAAATTGTGAAAGCGAGGAAAGCACTTGCGCCGCATTTGAAATAATTTTTTGGCTAGAGGCTGAGCTGCTATTTTGCAGACGAGATTCCACTGCTGCTTGATCGATGGACTCCACCGTCAATAAACTATCGACAAAGATACGATAGCCACGTGGCGTAGGCACTCTACCTGCAGAAGTATGGGGGCTAGCTACAAAACCCATTTCTTCCAGATCCGACATGATGTTACGTATTGTCGCTGGAGACAGATCTAAGCCAGATATTTTCGACAGCGCTCGTGATCCCACAGGCTGGCCGTCAGCAATGTAACGTTCAACCAGGGCTTTAAGTAAAGTTTGTGCGCGTATATCGAGTTGCATGTTGTGTATTCTAACGAGCGACGTCACTTAGCGCCAGTCGCATCATGAATACTTGTTGAAGTTGTCAGCCAACCTACTAAATCATACAAGTTAGTGAACGTTGCATCGGGTTGTATATGTCCGAGTTCTGAGGGTGCTTGTTGATGTTGCCGATTCAGCCAAATACCAGTCAGTCCTGCTTTTTGCGCACCTTCTACATCTAAGCGTAAATCATCACCTATGTATGCAACTTGTTCAGGTTGCAGCTTGAGCGCTTCACAAGCTAGCAAAAAAACATGCGGATCAGGTTTGGCTTTGCCTATTTTATGAGCAGACAGTGAAACTTCAAAATGATGCGCCAGACCGATGGCCTCTAAATCTGCTGCGCCATTGGTTAATGATCCCAGTTTGACCAGCTTAGCTAAGCGCGGCAAACAGTGTCTGACATCATCAAAGAGTTGTACTTGATTTCGCGCCTGATTAAAAACATGCATGGCATTGTTCACCAATGCAGTATCTTCGCCGCAGTTTAGAAATGCGCCATGTAAGGCTTGGTGGCGCAGTGCTATTAAATCGATGGCCAATTCAGGTCGTGCTTGTATGAGTTGCATGCGGTGATGCCGCATCATTTCAATTGAATAACTAGCTGCGACTTTGGGCGCGTGGGCGGCTATCCAAGTAAATAAGACTTGTTCTGCATTGCTGATCACAGGCGCGATAGGCCATAAGGTATCGTCTAGATCAAATAGTAGGGCGTGTATGCTGCGATGATGGTTGGACTTCATGTGTAAGGCAGATTCCTGAAAAGATTTTTGCAATTATGTTCTAATCGTGCCCATGTCACAGACTAAGACAACCGCAACCAGCCATTTTCAAACCGTCGCCATCATAGGCAAGCACGGTGCTTCTGGTATTCATGAGACTTTGCTGGAGCTAGCGGAGTTTTTGCAAGCGATAGGACGCACAGTCATAGTTGAGTCGGATACCGCAAAAGAACTTAAAAATAGTCGTTTAACAGCCTTTGATCTCGATGAAATCTGTAGACGCGCTGATTTGGCTATTGTGGTGGGTGGTGATGGCACCATGCTAGGCATTGCGCGTCAGTTAGCTTCTTTCAAGGTGCCACTGATTGGTGTGAATCTAGGTCGTCTAGGTTTTATGACGGACATAACCAAAGAACGCATGCTGCCGCTGCTGCAAGATATTTTTGATGGTAAGTTGGAATCGGAAAAACGCAGTTTGCTTGAAGGCGTGATTTTGCGTGGTGACCAAACTATATTTCAGGCACTGG
>JAXISQ010000207.1:0-3751 GCA_034680505.1 Noviherbaspirillum sp. | reverse complement strand
TGACAGCCTGTAATAAAAAAGAACAGGCTGCAACTAAGCCTGTGCAAATTACAGATACGTCGATAGTAGAAATCAAACCAGAGATGACATCGCAATTTTTGATTGAGCGAGTACAACTCAATGACATTGCGGTCACCCAAAGAGTCTCAGGCAAAATCGAAGCCAATGAACAGCGCACGACACGTATAGGTGCCTCTGTAACTGGGCGTATCACGCAAGTCATGGCAGAGGTTGGTGATAGAGTAAAAGCTGGTCAAGCATTAGCGAAATTATCTAGTCCCGAACTCACTAACGCGCAATTAGCGTTTCTGCGCGCTGTTTCCAGCAGCAAGTTAGCTGAACGTTCAGTGGAGCGTGCTCAACAATTAGTGGCTGCTGATGTGATCGGTTTTGCTGAGTTACAAAGACGCGAAGTAGAATTATCTGTAGCACGCGCAGAACTAAGAGCAGCATCTGATCAACTGCGCTTAATTGGTCTTTCTCAAACCTCTATAGAAAGCTTAAGAGAAAATGGCTCGCTCTCTTCTGAAGTCGCAATTACTGCCACTCAAACCGGTATTGTCGTAGAACGTAAAATCAGTCAAGGCCAAGTAGCGCAACCAGGTGATCCATTGTTTACTGTCGCTGATTTATCGAATGTATGGGTAGTGGGTGCTTTGCCGGAGAAAGATGCAAATTCCGTTTATCTCAATCAACGTGTTGATGTAGAAGTAGCCGCAATCGGCAATACACTCTTACACGGAAAAATAGTATTCATCAGCGATACCGTTAATCCTGATACACGTACAGTAGCCATTCGTACTGCTGTGAATAATCCCAAGTTTGAACTCAAACCACAAATGCTAGCCTCATTGGTTTTAAAAGGACAAACAGTACGACAACTAGCCGTACCTGCTAGCGCAGTGGTTCGTGAAAATGGCCGTGAATATGTTTTTGTACAAGTAGATAAACTACGCTATAAATTAACCGAAGTGAAATTAGATACTGCAGTAGGTGATTTCCGCCCTGTTCTCAAAGGTTTAGAAGAGTCCACTCCTATCGTTGTCGACGGCACCTTTCATTTAAATAGTCAGCGTAAGCGCGCCGAATTGGAGTAACAGCATGCTGACTAAATTAATAGGTGAATCGCTCACTCAGCGTTTACTCATAGTGGTAATGGCTGTTGCACTAATAGGATTTGGCCTACGTGCAACAAGCAAACTATCAGTCGATGCCTTCCCTGATGTGACCAATGTGCAGGTGCAAATTGCAACTGAAGCACCTGGCCGCTCTCCAGAAGAAGTTGAACGTTTTGTTACTGTTCCCTTAGAAATCAGTATGACTGGTTTGCCGGGACTAACAGACATGCGTTCATTAAATCGTAATGGTCTGTCCATCATCACATTAATTTTTACAGATAGCACTGACGTTTATTTTGCTCGTCAGTTAGTAATGGAAAGACTCATCGAGGTTAATACCAAACTTCCTAAAGGTATCACGCCAATTTTAGGCCCCGTTTCAACTGGCTTAGGTGAAGTCTATCAATACACACTAGAACGACCTGATGACGGCACCCATGCCTTAAGTGAAGCTGAACTCATGGAACGTCGTGCGATTCAAGATTGGGTAGTACGCCCTCTTCTACGTTCGATTCCTGGTATTGCAGAAATCAACTCACAAGGTGGTTATGAGCGTCAGTATCAAGTCAATGTCAATCCAGATCGACTGCGTCATTATCATTTATCGCTGCGTGAATTAGAGCACGCTATTGCAAGTAACAATGCAAACTCAGGTGGTGGCATATTGCCACAAGGCGAAGAACAATTTCTCATTCGCGGTGTCGGTTTAACACGCACAGTGGATGACATCGCCAGCATCGTTCTAAAAGAAGAAAGTGGTATTCCAGTTTATGTAAGAGATGTAGCTGAAGTCAAAGTTGGTCCAGCTATTCGTTACGGCGCTTTGATAAAAAATGGTGACACAGAAGCGGTTGGCGGCATCGTCATGATGCTGCGAGCAGGTAATGCTAAAGAAATCGTTACCCGCATTAAAACTAGGATTGATGAAATCAATTCCAAAAACATGCTGCCGGGTGGATTAAAAATCGTGCCCTTTTATGATCGTACTGAATTAGTTGATGCCTCCCTGTGGATGGTCGGCAAAGTCTTAATTGAAGGTGTGATTTTAGTTGTGATTGTGTTGTTGATTTTCTTAGGTGATATACGATCGAGCTTAGTCGTAGTAGCAACCTTAGTCATCACACCACTCGTGACTTTCATGGCCATGAATCGTTTAGGTATTTCCGCCAATCTCATGTCCTTAGGGGGATTAGCGATTGCGATTGGTCTTATGGTCGATGGCACTGTGGTTGTGGTTGAAAATGTTTTCCACAAATTGGGCGTAGCCAAACTCAGCATACGAGAACGATTACAAGTTGTTTTAGACGCCACCACTGAAGTAGCAAAGCC
The DNA here is from genome assembly GCA_034680505.1 of Noviherbaspirillum sp. Lineage (GTDB taxonomy): Bacteria > Pseudomonadota > Gammaproteobacteria > Burkholderiales > Burkholderiaceae_D > Pernthalerella. The sequence goes on along the minus strand of JAXISQ010000207.1, from coordinate 1,304 downwards.
AACTATTTACGGCATCTCCATTATTATTTTAGTTTTCCTCCCTCTGATGACACTCACAGGCATGGAAGGAAAAATGTTTGCACCTTTAGCACTCACCATTGCTATTGCATTGGCAGTGTCTTTATTTATTTCTTTATTTTTATCCCCAGCATTATGTTTTTACATCTTAAAAGGTGGGTCTGATCACGACACTAAACCTATCGCTTGGATGAAAAAATATTATTTAAAGCTACTAGATGCCGCCTTAGCTTCACAGAAAAAAACTGTTGTGGCAGCAATTATCACTTTATTGATTTCTTTTATGCTAGTGCCGTTCTTAGGTAAGAGTTTCATTCCTACTATGAATGAAGGCTCTATCGTTCCACAAATCATACGTGCACCTAGTATTTCAATCGAAGAGTCAGTACAAATCGATACCAAAGCCATGCAACTAATCAAACCCATTCCTGGGGTGCGATTAGCTGTATCAAGACTTGGTCGTGGTGAATCCCCTGCTGACCCTTCTGGTCCAAATGAATCAGATCCTATTGTCAGCATCGATCCGAATTCAGATCGTACGCAAGCTGAAATAGAAAAAGATATTCGTGCTGCCTTGTCTGTAATACCGGGCATACAAGTGGTAATGAATCAACCAATTGCACAACGTGTGGATGAGATGTTAACTGGCGTGCGTTCACAGCTAGCGATTAAAATTTTTGGTGATGACTTAAATGAGTTAAAACTCATTTCTGAGCAAGTTGCCAAAATAGTGAAAACCATCCCTGGCGCAAAAGACATACGTATTGATCGTCTATCTGGACAACAAACACTCACCATAGACATTGATCGTCCTGCGATTGCTCGCTATGGCATCAACGTCGCAGACATACATGAAATTATTGAAACAGCGATAGGTGGTAGCGAAGTCAGCCAACTGTATGAAGGTGAGCGTCGATTTGCTATACAAATTCGTTATCCAGAAAATTATCGTAACTCGGTACAAGCGATTAAAAAAACTTTATTGCGCACTCCCGATAACGTACTCATTCCGCTTGAATCTGTTGCAACCATTCAGTTAGTTGATAGTCCACCGACTGTCAATCGTGAATCAGGTAGACGACGTGTGGTCGTAGGTGCTAACGTTGCTGATCGTGACTTAGGTGGTTTTGTTGCAGAAGTTCAGCAACGTGTTGAAAAAGAAATCAAACTCCCTGAAGGATATTATTTTTCATGGGGTGGACAGTTTGAAAATATGGAACGTGCTATGGGCACATTAATGATCATCATTCCATTGACGATTGCTGCCATCTTCTTCTTACTGTTCA
>JAXISQ010000206.1:0-3782 GCA_034680505.1 Noviherbaspirillum sp. | reverse complement strand
GCGCTTCACTCTCCATGCGATTTGCCTTGCAAAGTCAAACACTAGGACTACCTGCACCACAAGCCATGGTATTAGTCGCACCCGGTGAACCGCATCATGTTGTACGCGGCGCAGCATCTTCACCCATTGCTGGTGAAATAGAATCACTACCCAAAGACATTCCCACATTTATTATTACTGGCAATGCAGATAGCAGCATAGGTGTACCAACAGCGCGAGCATGGTCACAGCGCTTATGTCATTTACCTAGCACTCACCGCAAACTTTTATTACTTCCCTCTGATGGAGAAAATGGACGTCGCATCAGTGCAGGCCATGGATCACCAGGTGCACCAGATAGTCGGTTTGATTTTCCAGATTCGACACAAGCTGTTACCACACGTATTGCAGCTATCAATGGATTTGAAGAGTCGCCTTCTTTAAATCAATTAGATTTTTATGGCTATTGGCGCGTTAGCATGGCTATGCTGGACTATGTGGCAGGATCTACATATCCCCTTGAATTATTTTTACCGAATACGCTAGAAAATAAATTTCTTGGCTTACTGCCTTCAGGACGGCCTTATGCTTGGGCTAGCGAAGAAGATCTCTGTAAATAAAATTAAGATTTTCTAATTCGGATTTAATGTGACTTATCCTGCGCAAATTTTTGTTGCGTTTGCATCCAAGTGAGAATCGATGGCACCAAATATGCAGCACCTTCATCACTAAGATGTATGCCATCATCACCTCGTATACGAGTCATTTGACCTTTTTGATTTAATCTAAATTGTGTATAACCCGCACCCGCATCATTGATGAACATATTTGGGTCTAGCCATGTGACGTGCGGATATTCAGTTACTACACTTTTTGTCAACGCACTCACAGCCATCATTCTTTTAGAAAAACCAGGCTCGCGCATGACAGGCAACCCCACCCACAGAATATGCGCGCCATCTTGCGCAAGTAAATTCAAGAAGTTTTTCACGCGCAGGGCATACACCGCATTCCACTGCGGCGTGCCAAATGCATAGACCGTTTTATCGATTTGAAAGCCCTGTGCATCATTAGCACCTATGGCACAAATAATGAATTGCGGTTTTTGTGTTCCACGCATTTTTGGATATTCTTCCATCCAATTAAACACATCAGGTCGTCCTAAACCTGTTCCTGAACGATAAGCACGTAGTACATGCACGCTCTCTTCTTTAGACAGTGCACGTCTTAGTACAGGCGCCAAACCCACTGCCATCATAGAATCACCGACTAAGGCAATCTGAATTTTTTCATTGCCTGTGAAATTCACAGCAACAGGTAGTGCAATCTCACTTTCAGCTTTTCGACTTGCATGCTTACTATTTTTTTTAGTATGTGATTTTGTTTGCGCTACTGGTGTTGATTCATTATTTTCTGTTGATAACGATACTGCATCTGCACCTTGCTCAGATGAAGATTCAGGCATCATCACATCAGCTAAAGATGCTTTCGCTGCTAAAGCCCAACGACGCGGTGCAGTTAAATGGATGGTACTGAGGGCTTGTTCCCAAACTTCTGTAATGGGATTGGCGATGTTGCGCAATACGCCTACTTCTAAGCGTTGCGCCCAAATCGATAGTCCTGTCGCTTCAATAATGAGTCCTAGAACAGTCGCAGCAGCGAGCGTGGCGGCCATGCGATTAACTGAATCAAATCGTCTCAACATGATTAGAACTGAAAATAAATAAAAGGCGCGGGTGCACTTGGTCCCAATACTTCAACCACAGTGAGTGCTAATGCAAATAAAGCACCTAAGACCCAGAATGGCATTTGCATCGCTTGGTATTGCAGACGTAATAACCAACGTTCAGGAACATATTGCATACCTATACCCAAACCAACACATAGCAACATACCTAGAGGAAGGTCAGCCAACCAAGCGCCCGTACTAAGTTGCGTTAGCACTGCTATGGCTTGCTCAAAATCCTGAGCTCGGAAAAATATCCAACCTAAACACACAGCATGAAACAATAATAAGCGCGAACAAATTAGCCAAGCTGTAGATGAACGCCATGCATCATCACGTGAAGTCCAATATTCATCCCACACTCTATGCACACAAAGTAGTAATCCATGCCATGCACCCCAAATAATAAAATTCCATGCTGCGCCATGCCATAAGCCACCTAACAACATAGTGAGCATGAGACTCATGAGTGTACGTATTTGACCTGAACGTGAACCACCAAGAGGAATAAATAAATATTCACGTAACCAAGTTGATAGCGAAATATGCCAACGTCGCCAAAATTCTTGCGGCGTAGCGCTGCGATAAGGATTATTAAAATTATCAGGAAAGCGATAACCTAATAGCAGTGCACAACCAATTGCGATATCTGTGTAACCTGAAAAATCACAATATATTTGTGCAGCATAACCATAGATACCTAATAAGGTCTGACTAGCACTACTCTCAGTCGGATGAGTAAAGACATCATCGACTAACAAAGTCGCTAAACTATTTGCAATCACGACTTTTTTAAACAAACCCGCTGCGATCAACATCAGTGCGCGAGCTGTTTCTATACGTTGTGGATTTGGCGCTGTATAAAGTTGTGGCATGAATTGCGATGCACGCAATATAGGGCCTGCAATTAATTGGGGGAAAAATGCGACGTAAAGCAAGACATCAGGCAGGCTAGGTACTTCACGTAACTTACCGCGCCATACGTCCATCATTAATGAAATCGCATGAAAGGTCATGAAAGATATGCCTAGCGGTAGCATAGGCGACTCAATCTCTAAGACCAATGGAATGTCTATCAGTGCAGCCAGATTCACCAAATTCTGGGCAAAGAAAAATAGATATTTATACCAAGCTAATGTCAGTAAACAAGCAGTTATACCCAGCGCTAACCAAACACGCGCATGGCGACCTAAGGCTATGCCTAAGGATGCAATCCATCCGTACAAAGAAATAATAAAAAGTAAAGGAATGAAATGCCAATTCCAAAAGCCATAAAAAACATAGCTCAATACCAACAGCACAGTCTTATGTAGTGCATGATGGCGCACAGTAGACCAGGAGACTAGCAGCGAGAAAAGGAAGAAGAGCGCAAACTCAACGGTAGGGAAAAGCATGTCAGGTGAGTGCGAACAGGATACGTTTTATTTTTAAAAACAGTCTTAGCCAGACTTTACCATAGCACCCACCTACTGCTAGACATTCTGCACCCAAGACGCATCACTAATTTGCAATTTGAATAAAATTAGCTCAGCTTAAAAACATAGGCTATGCTTACATTTATCTCAGCTTATGGAGGGCAATCGCTATGTCTCAGATAAAGATAATGTTGATTTTCGTCTTATGGCAGCTAGCAAGCTTGAGCTATGCCGAGACAATTAGCACTAATCCTGCTGTCAATACGGATCAAGCCAATCAACACACTGTGAGCTCGCATCAATATGGCGCTCGTGCGCCCGTAGTGAAACCACAGCCACAAAACCAACCACCGGTAATAGTCGTTGTGCCTGCTAATGGCAACAATCCTAGCAACAACCCTAGTATCAATCAACCGCAACAAAGAAGAGAGTACAGAAGATAGAGCTTAGAAATCTACTGCGCAATCGCCACTGATTTCACTTGTACCCAAATCCTCTGCCCTAGTTGTATGCCTAGTTCATGTAAAGCACGCTGCGTGACACGTGCAATCAAATGATCTGTTCCCACTAAGATGCGGACTAAGGCATAACCTGCTTGCTCATCATCGGCAATACTGACCACATTACCTTGTAAACTATTTTGTATGCTGCTAGCGACTGGC
>JAXISQ010000205.1:0-3789 GCA_034680505.1 Noviherbaspirillum sp. | reverse complement strand
GTGTTCTTCCGTCAGTCCTAATTCTGCAGAATGTAGGCTTTCGTCTTTTCTCTAAAACAGCCAGCCTTTAACTAGAGCTTTTGCATCAAAAAGTACCTGAGGAAGTAGAGCTTGTGCTTCAGGATGTGTGCCTAACGCGAGTTGGCGATCTAAAATTTTTCGCATTTTTGCAGCGAGTGTATCCGCAAGATTAGGCCCTACAAAATACTCAGCCTGATATTTAGGCGCATTTTTAGATTGCCCTGAATTGAGTAAATAAAATTTACTCGCAAATTCCCAATGAATCAGTTGCGACTCTCGCCAAAACAAAAAATCAAACTCACCTAAGGTTTCTTCTTTACCCTTACGCACTTGCAATCCATAGGCAAATAAATTTTCTCGTTCTTGAAAATACCAAGCTAATAGTTTTTCAGCATAACGTCCTAAACGGGTAAATTTTTGAATATCGAGAAAGCGATGTAAATCTTCTGGCGCTTGTTCTAGCTGCATTAACCATGCATCAATATCATCGTGCATATCGATGACAGCAATTTTGTTATACCACTGTGGCGCTGTAGGATTCAGTAAATTAGGTGCGCTTAAGAGCCAAGCCAGTGCTCTGACATGTGGATCAGAAAGGAAATGCCAGCGCTGATGAAATTGCGCTTGATAGTGAGTAAAAGACGCAGCAGCGTCCATTACTGAAGCTCATGCATGACAGAACGAGCAAGACAGAGATCGTGCCAGACATTTTTTTTCTGTACTGGATCACGTAATAAATAAGCGGGATGATAAGTCACGACAACGGGCACATTATCGCGCTGATGAATTTTTCCACGCACAGAAGAAACTGCAGTTGATGGATCAAGATTGAGTAAATAAACCGCAGCACTTTTACCCAAAGCCACAATAACATCAGGTTGGATCAAAGCAATTTGTCTCTCTAAATAAGGCATACAAGCAGCAGCTTCTGCAGCCGTAGGTGGGCGGTCTTTTCCATCTGCACCTGTAGGTCTACATTTCACAATGTTAGCGATATAAGTATTCTTGCCGCGCTCTAATCCCAATGCCAACATCATGTTATTGAGTAGCATTCCTGCTGGCCCTACAAAGGGTTCACCTTGTTCATCTTCTTGACGTCCAGGCCCTTCTCCAACAAAAAGCCATTTTGCTTGTGTGTCTCCTACACCTGGAACAGTATGCTGTCGACCTTGACATAAACCACACTGCTGACAGCTAGCTATCATCTCTGTCAAAGGCTGCCAGTCCAATGCTGCAATGTGATGCCGCGTTTCTTCAGAATGAGGAGATCCGCCCTGTTCATGCTCAGCAACTTGAGCAAGCCCTCGGCGTTGCCACACAGGCCCCAATCCCATCGCTTGCAGTGCTTGTAATTTTTGTTGATTCATGTTTAAGCTCACACTCATAAAACCAAACGCATAACGATTGCATCTTCACGCGCTTGTTCACCGGCTGGATAATAATTTTTACGCAAACCTATTTGATCAAAGCCCATTTTTTTATACACCGCTAAAGCTTGATTATTAGTAGGTCTAACTTCTAGTAAAAGCGATGAACATCCATTGCTGAAAGCCAGTGATTTAATTTCTTTAAATAATAAACGGCCTATTCCTAGTCCTTGCAAATCAGGCCGCACAGTAATATTTAAAATATGGCATTCATCCACTGCATTCATGAGCAAAAAATAGCCTGCCATTTTTCCAGATGCATCATGCAAGACTTTGCAGTCATAGTCACTGTTTAGGGAGTCACTAAAATTACCTCGTGTCCACGGATGAGGATATGCAGCAAGCTCTATCGCCATGACTGCATCCATATCTCTAGGCAGCATATCGCGCAACTGCCATACTGCGCTATCTTCCGATACTAACTGCGCAGATAACACGGATGTCCTCATTTCTGCGCTCCAGCTAATCGCTCATTCGTTGTCAGAGCAACTTTATTTCGTAAATACAGAGGACTAGCATCACGTGGATGACAATGCTCTCCACGTAACCAAGCTCGCGCTGCGAGTTGCGCAATCTCTTTAGCATGCGGCATGATTGTTGGATAACACTGGGATTTATTAAGATGATGAAAATCTGACTCATAGGCTGTTAAACCATTGCCACAAACTATAGCTGTTGATGTCAGCGCTACTTCAGATGCTGCAGATAAAGTCGGTGCAGAAATGATTTTCCATTCATGACTAGGACCGTCATCAAACGCATATTCAGCGCTATAAACTTCTGCCATACGCGCATCTAAAACAGGAATCACCTGTTGCGCATGAAACTGCTGTCGAGCAGCTTCTGCCATTGCCAGCAAAGTCACGATAGGAATCACTGGCAACTTAGCGCCAAAAGCTAAGCCTTGCGTTAATCCACATGCGGTACGTGCCCCTGTGAAGGAGCCAGGGCCAGATCCAAATGCAATTGCATCGCATGATGATAGTGCTATATCAGCCTCAGCAAGTAATTCTTGCACCATACCTAATACCGTCATGGAATGCGTTTGTGCGCCACTTGATTCTCTGCTCAACGTCATACCGGCCCGCAGGAGCGCAACAGAAGCAAGTTCTGTTGAAGTTTCAATAGCGAGAATAGTGGGCATGAAGTGAAAAATAAATGAAAAATGAATGAGAAAATGATTGGCACGCCAAGAAGCGCACATTTAAGAGCACATTCTCAACATAAAACACGTATTTTACCTTGCCGGCCTCAAGCAGATTGCCCTGATTCAAATACGCAAATGCCTAGGGTAAAATAGCCCTATGCCAGCACTTTTTCTCGTCCCTGAAAATTTTCCTCAACTATCTTCTACTCTGTCTGAAGATAAATGGGTAGTGGCTTGCCTGTGTGCCGCTTGGTGCGACGTCTGTAAGCAATACAGGGCAGGCTTTGATGCGCTAGCAGATGAACATCCCCAACATCAGTTTGTTTGGATCGATATTGAAGATCAGGCCGATTTAGTTGGCGATCTGGATGTAGAAAACTTCCCCACGATTTTGATTCAGCATCGCGACACGGTAGTGTTTTACGGCACCATGTTGCCAGAGCCACGACAAGTAGGACGCTTGCTGCAAGCACAGCTTGACCGCAGCCAAGAAGAATTACAACAAGAAGCCATCAGCACTGCTGCAAGACAAGAATGGCAAAAGACTGCTAATTTAAAAACGCGTTTAGCTGAAATCATTTCTTAATTAACTGAGCTAACACAGCTAAAGCTCTAAAGTTAAGCAAAGCACAATCCCCTACAACTAGACTCAAGCATGATGGTCCTCTTTAGGATGGACTTCATGACGCATAATTTTTTTCAGTCTTTTATTCTTCTTTTACTTGTCACCGATCCATTTGGCAATGTCCCATTGTTTGTGAGTGCTTTACGTCGAGTCGAACCACGTCGACGAGCAAAAGTGATACTGCGTGAATGCTCCATTGCTTTCATCATATTGCTCCTCTTTATGCTCTTTGGACGTTATTTTTTAGAAGCGCTACAGCTATCTGAGATTTCACTGCGTATTGGTGGTGGTGTGATTTTATTTTTGATTGCACTACGTATGGTGTTCCCACAAGCTGATGGCATCTTCGGTCACATTGATAACGCTCTCGATAACGAACCCTTTATCGTTCCTTTAGCGATTCCAGCTTTAGCTGGCCCTTCGGCACTCGTCACAGTGCTGCTTTTTTCTTAGCAAGCCAAAATGTCTATGAGGTATTAGCTAATTGTGCTCTCTCTCGTTGCTTTTTGTTGGCTAGTGATTTTGCTTTGTGGAGACAGTCTACAAGGTGTCTTAGGTGCGCGAGTTAT
>JAXISQ010000204.1:0-3792 GCA_034680505.1 Noviherbaspirillum sp. | reverse complement strand
ACCCAATTCACCATGGGCATATAGATTTGTCCACGCTCAGTGTCGGAGGTATGCAAGATCACCATGCGCGGCATAAAGCCTAAAAGAATAGCTTGATTTGCTAGAGAAAATGCACCAGAGATCACAGCTTGTGAGGCAATCACGGTTGCTATGGTGGCGAGTATCACCATAGGCCATAGCGACCAAGCGGGTAGCATCATAAAGAAAGGATTGCTGATGGCATCGGGGTTAGACATCAGCAATGCACCTTGACCAAAATAATTAATCAGTAAGGCAGGTAAGGTCACTAATAGCCAAGCTAAGCGCACTGGCTTACTGCCAAAGTGTCCCATGTCGAGATACAAGGCTTCAACACCAGTCACGACCAATACAACAGAGCCCATGACGATATAGGCTTGTAGGGTATGTTCACGAATGAAATCAACCGCATACATGGGAGAGACGGCCCATAGAATTGTGGGGTTATGCCACACACTATGCGCTCCTACAATTGCGATCGTTAAAAACCAGATCAGCATAATCGGGCCAAAAAATTTTCCTACGATAGCCGTGCCATAGCTTTGTACAGCAAATAAAGCAATGATGATAATGATGGTGCAGGGAATAACAAAGTGCTTCATGTCTGGTTGAATCACTTCCAAACCTTCAACCGCAGATAACACTGAAATCGCTGGAGTAATAACCGACTCGCCAAGTAACATACAGGCACCGAGCGCACCCAACATCAAAACAAAGAAATAATATTGGGGTTTGTCGCGTGCTGAGCGCAACGCTAAAGCCATGAGAGAAAGTACGCCACCTTCACCATTGTTATCAGCGCGCAAAACGAAGATGACATACTTGACCGTCACCACCATGATTAAGGCCCAGAAGATCATGGAGATAATGCCAAACACAGCAGCATGGGTGAATGGAATGCCGTGCTCAGGGCTAAAGCATTCTTTTAATGCATACAGAGGTGAAGTACCAATGTCACCAAACACTACACCAATCGCTGCCAACATTAATACTGATAAACGATCGTGATGAATTTGACCACTGCCATCAATATTGACTGGCCGCATAACAGACGATTGTGAAAATTCTGGATTACTTATCGACACGTTGAATTCCTTGTTTTTCTCATTGCTTGCCTAATGAGAGCTTAGGCATTTTGAAACGGTAGATGGTTTACATAGAATGACATTGTGCTTAAAAATTACTCACTAAATAAATTTTTAAGCAAACATATTAAATTAACATGATTTGTTATGGTTTCTATATTAGACGGCAGATGGTCTACATTAATATGCAGTTCTTACATAGGCTTTGTTATCACGACTGCACCTCTCAATTTGCCAGCGCTATAACCAGTGGCTTGATCATTCGGATATTCCAGACGAATTTTTTCTGCAAGAGCAGCCGGTATATCTTGTGTTTGGCCATGGCATGTCAAACATTGAGGTTGGGTCACAATCGCTTTGGCATAATGTAGTTCACGTTTGCCATTAGTAGTTTCAACAACTTTCCAGTATTCAAGATCAGTAGGTTTTTCACCGAGAGCTAGACGTTCTTCAAATTGCGTCAATGCTTCTTTTTGCCATGCATTAGCATGTCCCATTTTTTGGTTTCGCACGCGCGTACCAACACGCGTGATTTGTACGCCATGCTCAGCTGATAGTGAGTTTGCAATCGCTGGAGCAGCTTCTTTACAAACACTGACTGCTGATGCAGGACCATCGGTGCTCATTGCAGTTTTCAACTTTTGACCCAAGGTATTAAGTAATTGTGAAGCAATGCTACGCGTGCTGTCGATGGTTGTGCTTTCTAGATTGCTAGGTGTTGTATCAGCTATAGCACTGACATGCACAAGCATGCAATGTGCAACTAAATAAAGTGATGCGGTAAGTAATTGAGGTTTTTTCATGATGTTCATTTTTTGTCAGAGGTTGAGCAAACTTGATGGGAAGAAGTAAATCGATACAAACCATAATCGGTAGTTTTTGCAATCAAAAGAGCTGATTCTAATACGGGTGTTGCTTGTGCAATTGCTTGCAATGTCACTATCCATGTGACAGGCTTGGAACATAATTCAGAAGCGAAATCTTTGCGCGCTCTAAGTATAGTTTTCTTCTCTGTGCTTGCAAAGTAGCTAGCTTCTAATAACTCTTTGTGCCATTTATCATCCAACAAAATTGCCGGACTATCCCAGTTATAAAATACAGGAATAGGTTGTTGCAAGCGACTGTAAACCACCATATCAAAGGGATAGACATCTAAGAACACCAGTGGATCTTGTACTTGATCTTTAGCTTGGGCTACATAGGCTTCGGCTAAGGACTGGGTGTAATTATCATCATAATTTTTCGCTAAGAAAATCATCAGCGTCATACTTAGACTTGCAGCAAGAACAACGGGTATGAATTGTAGGTAACGCAAGCTGCTACGAGTTGAAGTGAATTGAACCCATCCTTCAGCTATGAGTATTGCTAGTGGTGGCACTACGGGCAAGATATAACCAATGAGCTTAGATTGTGGAATAGAAAAAAATACGAGAATAAAAATCAACCAAACCCAACACAGTGTGCGACATGCTTGCCAAGCAGGGTGCGGTGCAGCTGTTAAGCGTAATCGTGACAGAAGTAAAGGAAACCAAGGTAAGGTTAAGATACTGAGTACGATAGGCAAAAACCAAACTGGCCGTGCATTATTAAAGCCACTACCTACGAAGCGATGAAACTGCTGTTCTATAAAAAAATAATACAGAAATCCGCTGAACTGCTGTTCCATCTGAATAAACCATGGCAAGACCACAGCAGCAAATAAGAACGGACCTGGCCACCAGAGTAGACGGGTAATTAACAACCAGTCTTTATTCATGACTATCCATAGCAACACAACCGCGCCCGGTAAAGCGATGCCGATTAAGCCTTTAGACAGTAAGCCTAGTCCTGCGCAACACCATGCTGCGATTAAATAAGCACGATAAGCTTCACCATGTTTAATCGATAAAATAGTGTGTGCTGCAAAACAAATCGTGGCGGTGATGCATCCTGCAACCAGCATGTCGTGATTGGCATATTGCGCCCCACCATAAAAGAAAGGACAGGTCGCAAGAATAATGACGGTCGTGCGTGCAATTGATGCTGACATCCAACGACGAATAAATAAGTAACTCGATAGCATGGCGAGCAATGCGCCCAGCATAGGCGCTACACGCGCTGCCCATAAATTCACACCGAGTAGTTTGATGGAGACTGCTGTGATCCAATAAAACAAGGGCGGTTTATGGAAATAGGGCAGGCCATCTAAGGTAGGTGTAGACCACATACCTGAACGCAGCATTTCCCACGCCACGCCTACATAACGTCCTTCATCTGGAACTGAGAGAGGGCGCATGCCCTGTGTGAGTCCTAGCCAAATCACACAAGCAATAGCGATAAGCAGCAGTTCATGCTTAGCTTGTACTTCTTTTTCTCCCCTGATTAATGAGGCTTGGGGAAAAAAATTGGAGAGGAATTGTTCTAGAGATTTCATGAGGGGTGAAAAGCTTGAGACCCAGATTTTACCAATAAGCGCGAGGCAGTTTTGTATATTCTTATCTTGTTGTAGCTAAGCTGGGGGATGTTGAATCAGTGATGACAAGCCTTGTTCTTAATTTGACAATTAAATTAATTGTCGATCTGGGTGCATTAGCCACTGCTGCTTACTCATCTGGCAGGTCATAATCGCAAATTCGACTCAGTTATGATCCAACTTTAAGGATGGAATTCCCCCTTCCAAAAAGGCAAATTGTCAGGCTAGTTTTGCTGT
>JAXISQ010000203.1:0-3792 GCA_034680505.1 Noviherbaspirillum sp. | reverse complement strand
TTGTGGACGATAGAAGTCATGCTTCATGTCGTCTTCACGTGTCCAGAGTACTTTCACTGGACGGCCAACTGCTTTCGATACTTGCACTGCCTGAGCGATGAAGTCGAGTTCGATACGACGACCGAAACCACCACCGAGGAATGTTGTAGTAACGGTGACATTCTCTGGCTTGATACCGAGAACAGCCGCTGCCGTACCTTGTGCACCTTGTGGGAACTGGGTAGGACCGGTCAATTCGCAACGATCGCCTTTAACATCAGCGATGAAGTTCATTGGCTCTAACGGTTGATGTGCGATCAACTGAGTGGTGTAGTTAGCTTTTAAAACTTTAGCTGCACCATTGATTGCGTTTTGTGCGTTACCAACATCAGGACGAATCTTGATTGGCTTGATGGTTTTCTCAGCATCTTTGATGCCAGCCCACATAGCTGCTGTGGAGAGACCAGCACCTTGGCCGTTGTCCCATTCCACTTTCAAGGTTTTACGTGCCTTGAATGCGTGCCAGTAGGAGTCAGCAACAACAGCAACGCCGTCACCAATCTGCACAACATCAATCACGCCAGGCATTGCTTTCGCTTTAGACGCATCGAAGCTTACAGGCTTGCCACCGATAACTGGTGTTTGCTCGATAGAAGCGTAGACCATACCAGGTACTTTTGCATCGATACCGAATTGTGCAGTACCGTTAACTTTGGATGGTGTATCTAAACGCTGAATTGGCTTACCAACAACTTTAAACTGTGATGGATCTTTCAGTTTAACGTCTTTAGGTACTGGTACTGAAGCAGCAGCTGCAGCCAGTTCACCGTAAGTAGCTGATTTGCCACCACCGGAAACAACGCCGTTATCTGCGGTCAGAGTAGAAGCATCAACGCCCCACTTGTTAGCAGCAGCTTGTACCAACATGGTACGCACTTGTGCGCCACCTATACGCAGCTTTTCCCATGCATCACGAATCGCGGTGGAACCACCGGTGATTTGCGCGCCGAGCAAGCCGTTTACGTAGGCAGGATTCGCACCAGCAGTCGCTACTTTGACTTTGGTGATATCGACACCGAGTTCTTCAGCGATCAGCATAGGCAATGATGTATGAACACCTTGACCCATTTCTGACATGTGAGAAATCAGCGTGACAGTGTTGTCATCAGCAATGTGCACCCAAGCATTTGGGGTATGCACGGAACCAGCAGCATGCGCTTCTTCGCCACCCAGACCAGGCAAATACATACCCAGTACGGAGACGCCGGAAGCAACTGCGGTTGTCTTTAGAAAATCACGACGTGTAGTTGTCATTTGTGTTGTCTCCTTAAGCCTTGCGCATTTCGGCTGCAGCATCCTTGATGGCAGCACGGATGCGGTTGTAAGTGCCGCAACGGCACAGATTGCCACTCATTGCAGCATCGATATCAGCGTCGCTTGGATTTTTGTTCTTAGCGAGTAATGCTGTTGCGCTCATCAACTGACCAGATTGGCAATAGCCGCACTGTGGCACTTGATGTTTAACCCATGCTTTTTGCAATGGATGCGAATTGTCTGCGGAGAGTGACTCTACTGTGGCAACTTTCTTACCTGCTACTGCAGACACTGGAGTCTGGCAGGAACGGATAGGACTACCATTTAAATGCACAGTGCAAGCACCGCACAGAGCTGCGCCGCAGCCAAACTTAGTGCCGGTCAGACCGACTTCATCACGAATCACCCATAACAGCGGGGTGTCCGGCTCGGCTTGGACGGATACCGTCGAGCCGTTCAGGTTGAAACTGATTGCCATGTTTAACTCTCCTCTTTTTTGTTTCACTACAAATTAAACCAACGATTTCTCATCAGAATTATTATTCGACCCACCCTAAGCTGCGTCGATTTTACTGCGTAATTCGCACGCCTGTTTTTATTCAAAACGGTATGCGAACTTTCACTTACGGATCGGTCGTGATCACCTCAAAAACATTAGTCTTTAAGGCAAAATTTATACGCCTGAGACTATATAACACCGTTATTTCCCAAAATCAAGAAACCGCATAACAGACAAACTTTTGAAAGCGGCAACATTACTTATTTACTATGTTTTTTAACGGCTTATCAATCGGCGCTAAGCATAGCAATTTGCCACGTAAAAAGTTTTTAACCGACTGCGCTAGTAGGTTTTTATTTTACAAACACGACAAGAATTGCTGCACTGCAGAGATGAAAAATTAAACGCATTATGCGTTTAATTAAAAATCATTAAGCTCAATGAAATCAATAGACTAACAACATCAACTTGGCATTGATGCGGGCTAAAAGGAGAGTTAATAGCCTTGTGCATGTGAAATGCGGGTGAAAAAAATCTTTATACATTGCGCAGCAATGTATCGATGCTGCATTGAATCAGATTGCCAATTTAGACAACTAAGGTCTCATCGGTACGTGTATCGCCCTCGGTATCGACCCAAGTGATCACAACTCGATCTCCTTTTTGGCCACCCTTAAATTTAAATGCGAAATAAGGATCTCTGGAAACAGAACCACCAAAGTGCACATACAAAATAGGCTTGTCGTTACAAGTGCCGCGTATGGTTTGAATAAAATGCGGCAGATTTAAATGGCCACCCGTATCCCAACTTAGGCGGCTAATCATGCGATGCTTCATCAAGACTTTGACTTCAACCACATCGCCATTTTGCGTCGCTCTGACTCGCATCGGTTCTGCCATTATTTTTCCTTATTCAGCGCTAATATCAGTTTATTTATAGCGACTGGTATCTATACCACGCACTGAACCATAGCGACGATTTTGATCTGCCATATTCCCATTGCGCCCGTTAATTGCAGCAGGTAATACAACCAATGATTTTTCATCAACCACGCAATTTTTTTCGCAGGCTTTACTGTTTACATCTGGCGTTCCTTTTACATCCAACATACCATGTGCAGTGTTCGCTCCATTCCGATTCGGTAAGCGTTGCTGCACTGATGCGATCGTGTCATTTGACAGCGTGAAATCTGCGGGCACCAAATCAGCTAAATGTAAGAGATAAGCTGTCGCTGCATACACTTCATTAACTGACAAACTCTTAGGCGCATCAAAAGGCATAGCGCGATGTATGTAGTCCCATAAGGTAGAGACTGTGGTTAATTTCATGATGGTAGTGCGTGCATTTTCTGTCGCCGCATTTAAACCCGCAGCACGACCACGCTCGATATCTGCTGCTGTTGTTCCACCAACTAGTGGCGTAAACACTTCAGGTGATTCACCAAACACACCATGACATGCTGCACACTTTACTTCCCAAACTTTCTGACCTTGATTCACACTGCCCGCGCCTTTAGGTAAGCCTTTAAAATCAGCGCGCACATCAATATCCCATGCAGCGATTTCAGCTAAGCTTGCTTTACGACCTACATTAGTAAATCCTTCTGCGCTCACTAAAGATGGCAGTAAAAATGCCATCCATAAGCAAGTACGGTAATTAAGATATTTGTACATTAAATACCTCACCTGAAGATTCCACTCGCCATGACTGTATTGCATTGTTGTGATACACAGAACGCGTACCGCGCACAGCACGTAACTCTTGCATACGCGGTTGTACATAACCCGTTTCATCGATCGCACGTGATTGCAAAATGGCAGGCTTGCCATCCCATTGCCAATCAATATTAAAGCGTGTCAAACATTTTGTGAGTACGGGAGATTCGAGTCGCGCTGTTTTCCAATTGCGACCACCGTCAACAGACACATCAACGCGCGTAATTTTGCCGCGCCCCGACCATGCAAGACCGGTGATGTTATAAAAACCTTTATCCATCAAG
>JAXISQ010000202.1:0-3801 GCA_034680505.1 Noviherbaspirillum sp. | reverse complement strand
GTCATTTGCAGACAGTATTACTGTTGATCTTCCCTACGGACGTAAGCGTGCTTTAGAAATTGCCACCACGCTTGCTATGGAACCTGAACTCATGTTGTTAGATGAACCAACCCAAGGTATGGGACATGAAGATGTACAACGTGTAACGGACTTAATTAAAAAAGTATCTAAGGGTAGAACCATACTCATGGTGGAACATAACATGGGTGTAGTGTCTGGTATTTGTGATCGTATCTCTGTATTGCAGCGTGGTGCGATTTTAGCGGAAGGCGATTATAAAACTGTGTCACAAAATCCGCAGGTGTTGGAAGCGTATATGGGTAGTAGTGCAAGTTTAGAAGGAGCGCATTGATGACTAGCGCATTAGATATTCGTCATCTGCAAGCATGGTATGGCGAATCACATATTTTGCATGATGTGAATCTGACAGTAGAGCAAGGTGAAGTCGTCACTTTGTTAGGTCGTAATGGTGCAGGTCGTTCTACGACTTTACGTGCCATGATGGGTTTAACTGGACGACGTGAAGGTTCGATAAAAATTAATGGTGTGGAGTCTATACACTTACCCACTTATCGTATTGCGCATTTGGGTGTGGGTTATTGTCCTGAAGAGCGTGCAATTTTTTCTTCCTTGTCCGCAGAAGAAAATCTCTTATTACCGCCAGTGGTTTCTAAGACTGAGCAAGGAATGTCAATTCAAGAGATCTATCAGATGTTTCCTAACTTAGAGGAAAGACGAGATAGTCAAGGCACACGTTTGTCTGGTGGTGAACAACAAATGCTAGCAGTGGCACGCATATTAAGAACAGGTGCACGCTTACTTTTATTAGATGAAATTTCAGAAGGCTTAGCGCCAGTGATTGTGCAAGCTTTAGCACGCATGATACTGACCTTGAAAGCCAAGGGTTACACCATCGTGATGGTAGAGCAAAATTTCCGTTTTGCTGCACCCTTAGCAGATCGCTTCTATGTCATGGAGCATGGTCAGATTGTAGAAAAATTTGCTGCTGCTGAATTAGAGAGTAAGACTGCTGTATTAAATGAATTATTAGGTGTTTAGGATAGAACATGGAAATTTTCGGAATCCCTATTTCTGCCTTTCTAGGCCAATTATTATTAGGTCTAGTGAACGGTTCTTTTTATGCCATGTTGTCATTAGGCTTAGCTGTCATTTTTGGTTTGCTGAATGTGATTAATTTTGCGCATGGTGCTCTCTACATGATGGGTGCTTTTATCGCGTGGATGGGCTTGCAGTATTTTGGTGTGAGCTATTGGGTTATGTTATTCGTCGCGCCATTGTTAGTCGGTATGTTTGGCATCATCATAGAAAAAACCATGTTGCGGTGGCTGTATAAACTCGATCATCTCTATGGTTTATTACTCACCTTTGGCGTCACACTGATGTTGGAAGGTGTGTTCCGTTCTTTTTATGGCGTTTCAGGTCAGCCTTATTCTGTGCCCGCAGCATTGCGTGGTGCGACAGATTTAGGTTTTATGATTTTGCCTAACTATCGTGCTTGGGTAGTGCTTGCTTCGTTAGTCGTATGTTTACTCACATGGTTTGTGATTGAGAAAACACGTTTAGGTGCTTATCTGCGTGCAGGTACTGAAAATCCAAAAATGGTGGAAGCATTTGGTGTGAATGTGCCTTTGATGGTAACGCTCACATATGGCTTTGGTGTAGCACTCGCCGGTTTTGCAGGTGTACTGGCTGCGCCTGTATTACAAGTCTCTCCTTTGATGGGGTCGAATCTCATCATCACGGTATTTGCTGTGGTGGTCATCGGTGGTATGGGTTCAATACTTGGCTCCATCGTGACTGGCTTAGGGCTTGGTGTGATTGAAGGATTAACCAGAGTGTTTTATCCAGAATTATCTGCAACTGTGGTTTTCATTGTGATGGCCATCGTTTTATTGATCAGACCTGCTGGTCTGTTCGGTCGCGAGAAATAAGGAGTTGGACAACATGATGAAAAAAATTGCTTATGCAGGCATCTTAATCGCAGCACTGATTGCACCGGCAGTGCTGTATCCAGTTCTGTTGATGAAGATTTTATGTTTCGCACTCTTTGCTTGTGCATTTAACTTATTAATTGGTTTTACCGGCTTGCTCTCCTTTGGTCATGCCGCATTTTTTGGTGGTGCTTCTTATTTCGCAGGGCATGCCTTAAAAGTGTGGGGTATGCCAACTGAAATTGGTATCTTGATGGGCACAGTATTCGCTGCAGTGATTGGTTTGATTATTGGTGGCTTAGCGATACGTCGTCAGGGTATTTATTTCACCATGATCACTTTGGCCTTAGCGCAAATGCTGTTCTTTGTTTTCTTGCAAGCGCCTTTCACGGGTGGTGAAGATGGTTTGCAATCTATACCGCGTGGTTCATTACTAGGATTGCTCGATCTGAAAAACGATATCGTGATGTATTACGTAGTCTTAGCAATTGTGATTGCAGCATTTCTTTTTATTGTGCGTATTATTCATTCGCCTTTTGGACAAGTATTAAAAGCGATACGCGAAAATGAAGCACGCGCAATTTCTTTAGGCTATGACGTAGAGCGTTATAAATTACTTGCCTTTGTTTTATCAGCAGCACTTGCTGGTTTAGCAGGCTCTACCAAAGCAGTGGTGTTAGGTTTTGGAACTTTGACTGATGTGCATTGGTCGATGTCAGGCTTGGTCGTTCTAATGACGCTAGTAGGTGGCTTGGGCACTTTAGTTGGACCTGTAGTTGGTGCGATTGTGATTATCGCCTTAGAAAACAAGCTAGGTGATTTTGGAACATGGTTAGCAAGCATTACCAACATAGAATGGTTTAACACGATTGGTGAATCAGTGACCATGGTGACAGGTTTAATTTTTGTGATCTGTGTGCTTGCGTTTAGACGCGGCATTATCGGTGAACTTGCAGCACGTGTTGGGCGTTAATTACGCGTTTGGTTTTTTGTGTAGTGTATAAAAAAATCCGGCCAGTTATAAAACTTGCCGGATTTTTTATTGCTTAGAGTATTGCTAACTGACTTAATCAAATACTGGGCTATCTACACCAAGAATTTTATGTAGCTTCGGTGAGGTGGTGGTGTATTGCATATGAATTTTCTTTTCAGGGAAAATATAAGGTGCAGCACCAAATGCAGCTAAGGCAGCTTCATGAAAGCCAGACAGAATTAATTTTTTCTTACCAGGATAGGTGTTGATATCACCCACAGCAAAAATACCTGGAATATTGGTTTCAAATTTTTCTGTATCGACGGAGAGTTGTTTGCGTTCTATTGCTAAACCCCATTCAGCGATAGGACCTAATTTAGGTGAGAGGCCAAAGAATACGAGTAAATCATCCAGTGGCATACGACGTGTTACGCCATCTGCGCCAGTGACTTTGATTTCACTGAGTTTGTCATCTTTAGTTTCAAAGCCTGAGACTTGTCCTATTACGAGCTGCATTTCATAGGCTTCGCATAATTCTTTCATCTTAGCGACAGAGGCTGGTGCAGCACGAAAATCATCACGGCGATGTAACAGAATGACGGACTCAGCTTTGCCTTGCAGATTGAGTGCCCAATCCAATGCTGAATCACCGCCACCGCAAATAACAATATTGCGGCCTGCAAAACGTGCTGGATCTTTCACACGATAAAACAGCTGACTACCTTCAAACACTTCTATGCCATCAACTTTAATCGTGCGTGGTTGGAATGAGCCTACACCAGCAGCGATGAAAATAGTTTTGGTGATGAATTGTGTGCCTGTAGAAGTTTGTAAATCAAAGCGACCATCATCACGTTTTTGAACGAGCGTGACTTC
>JAXISQ010000201.1:0-3832 GCA_034680505.1 Noviherbaspirillum sp. | reverse complement strand
GCTGTGATGCCGAGTGCGATTGATCCTGTGTGTTCAAACACGGGGGCGCAAATTGCATTAATGCCGGGTATGGGTTCACCTAATACTCTGGCTAATCCACGTTTGCGTATATCAGCCAATAAGGTATCGAGCTTTACGCCTTTTTCTAATTTCGCATCAAAACCTGCAGCTACGCCGCTGCGTCGTTCTAGTTCTATGATGCGCTCGACTTGTCTGCTAGGTAAGAAGGCAGCAAAGGTGCGTCCAGTGGCTGTGTTTTGTATCGACATCACTGTGCCTGTGCGCATGTTGACGTGTATGGGATAACTGGATTCACTGATGTAAATAATCGTCGGCCCTTGATTGCCTAATACGGACAAGCCTACGGTCTGATCAATCTCCGCTGTGAGTTGCGTGATTAAGGGAATCGCGATACGCACGGGGTCAAGTAAATGCAAACTGATTAAGCCCATTTGCAGCGCGAAGGGGCCGAGTTCATAGCGACCAGTCAGGGGATTTTGTTCGATTAAACCGAAGCTGCCAAAACTCACTAAATAAGGATGGGCTTTAGCTGCGGGCATGCCTGCTTTTTTAGCAAGTTCGCTCAAACTCATGGGTGCGCCAGCTTCTACTAACGTGGTCAATAGTTTGCCGCCGATTTCAATTGACTGTATCCCGCGCCGGCTTTTTTCCATGTCCATCCTCTTGATTTGACCTTAATGCAGTCTAAATATGTATTAGCTAATTGTAAAACATTTGTTAATGACGAATCAATTGACCTAAAACTAATTTCCCTCTATTCTCGTGTTTAACCTAATTAAACGGAGTCCTTGCTATGAGCGAGAAAAAATTTGCCTCTCAGGCTGATTTGGAAGAAAAGAAAACCAGTTTTATTCAGCTCTCACCCAATGCCTACGCTTACACCGCAGAGGGCGATCCAAATTCTGGTGTGATCATTGGTGATGATTCTGTGATGGTGATTGATGCCACGGCCACACCAGTGATGGCACAAGCCTTGATTAAACATATTCGTGCCATTACAGACTTGCCGATTAAATATGTGACGCTGACCCACTATCACGCTGTGCGTGTGTTGGGTGCATCTGCTTATTTCAAAGAGGGTGGCGAACAAATTATTGCTTCGCGCGGCACCTATGAATTAATTGTCGAGCGCGGTGCACAAGATATGCAATCCGAGATAGATCGCTTTCCACGTTTGTTCGCTGGTGTGGAATCGGTACCGGGACTGACATGGCCAACCTTGGTGTTTGAAAAAGCATTAACGGTGTACATGGGTTCACTCGAAGTCAACATCATGCATGTGGGTATGGGTCATACCAAGGGCGACACCATCGTCTGGATTCCATCGCAAAAAGTTTTATTCTCAGGTGACTTAGTTGAATACGATGCAGCTGCCTACACAGGTGATGCACAGTTAGAAGAATGGCCTGACACCTTAGAAGTTTTGCGTGCAATGCAAGCGGATAAATTAGTGCCTGGTCGAGGTCCTGCATTAATCAATCCTGCTGAAGTAAACAAGGGTTTGGATTACACCAAAGATTTCGTCACGACTTTGTTATCGAGTGCACGTGAAGCCGTCGCAGCAGGTAAAGATTTAAAAGGTGCGATGGCACATGTGCGTAGCAAAATGGATAGTAAATTTGGTCATGTTTTTATCTATGAACATTGCTTGCCGTTTGATGTCACGCGTGCTGTAGACGAAGCAAAAGGGATTAAGCATCCGCGTATATGGACTGCTGAGCGCGATAAAGAAATGTGGTTTGCACTTCAAGACTGAGCCCGCAATGACTCTCTCGACTGCATCTGCAGCACATTATCAGAACCTAAAGTTTGATTACGTCAAACCTATAGAAATTACGCAGAGCACAGCGTCTACGCATCCTGTGATTATTGTGGGTGCAGGGCCAGTGGGATTGTCCTGCGCGATTGATTTAGCACGTCAGGGTGTGCATGTTGTGTTGCTAGATGATGATAATTGTTTATCAGTTGGATCACGTGCTTTGTGTTTTGCAAAACGCACCTTAGAAATTTTTGATCGATTAGGATGCGGTGAGAAAGTTGTCAATAAAGGTATTGCGTGGAATGTAGGAAAAGTCTTTTTTAAAGATGATCCTGTTTACACCTTTAATTTATTACCTGAGCAAGGGCATCAGCGACCTGCATTCGTGAATTTACAGCAGTATTATGTAGAAGGCTATTTATATGAATGCGCAACGCAATATCCTCATTTAGATTTGCGTTGGAAAAGTAAGGTCGTCGCACTTGAGCAAAATGAATCAGGTGCGAAGCTAACAGTAGAAACACCGGATGGGTCGTATGCGATTTCAGCGCAATATGTGATTGCTGCTGATGGTTCACGTAGTAGTGTGCGTAATTTAATGGGATTGGAAAGTAAAGGTCGTGTATTTCGTGATCGCTTTCTGATTGCTGATGTAAAAATGCAAGCTGATTTTCCAACTGAACGTTGGTTTTGGTTTGACCCGCCTTTTCATCCGAATCAATCTGTGTTGTTACATCGTGAAGCTGATGATGTGTGGCGCATAGATTTTCAATTAGGTTGGGATGCCGATCCTGAAGTTGAAAAAACACCAGAGAAAGTCATTCCCCGTGTTCAGGCTTTATTAGGTGCAGATGTAAACTTCACCTTGGAATGGGTGAGTGTGTATACCTTTGCTTGTATGCGCATGGATAAATTCCAGCATGGTCGCGTTTTATTTGCAGGTGATGCAGCGCATGGTGTCTCACCATTTGGTGCGCGTGGTGCAAATAGTGGTGTGCAAGATGCAGACAATCTCTGTTGGAAGCTAGCCATGGTATTGAAGGGGCAAGCACCACAACAATTACTTAGCACTTATGGTGATGAACGCGAATTAGCGGCAGATGAAAATATTCTTAATTCGACCCGCGCCACAGATTTCATTACCCCTAAAAGTAAAATCAGTCAGTTGTTTCGCGACGCTGTCTTAGATTTATCTAAACATCATCCTTTTGCGCGACGCTTAGTGAATAGCGGCCGTTTATCTTTACCTTCAACTTATACGCATTCGGTTTTAAATACACCAGATCGTGATGTATTTGCAGGTGCAATGTGTCCAGGCGCACCTTTAGTTGATGCGCCAGTGCGCTTGCAGGGGAAAGACGCATGGTTATTGCCGCAGCTGGGTGAAAAATTTTCTGTGTTGATTTTCACTGATGAGCAATCGATTGCTGAAAAAATTGAAAAAGACATGCAATCTTTATCTAACATCGAATGTTTAGTCGTATCTAACACGGCATTAAAATTAAATACTGCTCGTTGTTTGCAAGATGTTCAAGGTTTGCTTGCTGAGCGTTTAGATGCGCAAGCAAATACCACGTATTTCATACGTCCTGATCAACATGTAGCTGCACGTTGGCGCGCATTTAATGCGTCGTCTATTGAGCAAGCTTGGCGCACTGCGACTGCGCAATTGGAGCTGTGATGAGTATATTAAATAAAGAACCTAATTTCGCTAATCCCGATGATTTTTATGAAGCCTTAATCGATATGCATAAAGATTTATCAGAAGAGCAAAGTCATAAAGTGAATGCGCGTTTAATTTTATTGTTAGCGAATCATATTGGTGATTTATCTATCCTACGCACTGCCATGTCAGATGCGCTAGTTGATCTGTAAATATTCATTGCGAGGTAAGTCATGTCACATCAAGCTAGTGCGCTGAGCTATCAATCAGGATTTGGAAATGAATTTTCCACTGAAGCGATTCAGGGATCTTTGCCGCAAGGGCAAAATTCACCACAACAAGTAGCGCATGGTTTATATGCTGAACAAATTTCAGGTAATGCATTTACT
>JAXISQ010000200.1:0-3835 GCA_034680505.1 Noviherbaspirillum sp. | reverse complement strand
TTGATGCGCTGCAAGCGGGATTTTTTCTGCAAATTGTGCAGGTACGTGATCACGATGCTGCGCCACATGGCGCAGTTGGCGCGAACTCAGCCAAAGTTTTACGCCCAATGTGGCAATGAGCATAGCAGCGAAAAGGAGTGAAAAGCTTGCGGTATTCATACTGTCCCTATGAGAAAATATCGTTTTATTAGCCGCATTCATGGCGGATCAACATAGAAAGAGATTATGTCACAAGCCATACAAACGCACGTTCCCCTAGATCAGAGCCGCCCGAATGAATTTAATCTGGTCTGGATAGATATGGAAATGACAGGTCTAGATCCCGACAAGGACAAAATAATCGAAGTAGCAGCTGTGGTGACGGATCCTGACCTGAATATTTTGGCGGAAGGGCCTGTTTTTGCGATTCATCAGAGCGATGCCCTGTTGGATGGCATGGACGCCTGGAATAAAGGCACACACGGACGTTCGGGTTTAATTGAGCGCGTCAAAGCGTCCACAGTCACTGAACAGCAAGCGAGTGCTGAGCTGATCGCTTTTTTGAAAAAGTATGTCCCGGCTGGCAAATCACCGATGTGTGGCAATTCTATTTGTCAGGACAGGCGGTTTATGGCGCGAGGCATGCCTGAACTAGAAGCGTTTTTCCATTATCGGAATTTAGATGTATCTACGCTTAAAGAATTATGCAAGCGTTGGAAGCCAGAATTAGCGGCGGGTTTTAAAAAACACCAAATGCATACAGCACTAGCCGATATTATTGAATCAATCGAAGAGTGTCGTTATTACCGTGAGCACTTCATCAAGCTTTAAAGATGAAGTCGTTTAGTGTCGTGTAGTTTTATGACCCCAGAAACGATAAATTTGTATGATGGATGCTTCTATCTCTATAGCTAGTTTGTGGCATTTGATAGGATCATCCACCAGTTTGACTTCCTCTTCTTGTATTTCTTCTGCGCCGAGTAAGTAAATAGGTTTGAGTAAAGCAGCTTGAGGTGAATCACGTAAATGTTGCCAAGCACTAGCGCGCAAATTCACGCCTTCCATAAATCCCCAAGCCCATGATTCTGCATCGAGTATGCGTTTGCCTTTCCATTCATACTCACAAAACAAAGGCTCAAAATCACTCGGCGCAATATCCAATGTCACTGTAATGTCTTCTAACATACGCTCCATGAGATTTTGAATATGGTTTGCTTCTGCAGCAGACTGAAACGTAGGTGTTTGATCAGGATCGGAACCCCATACTTTAGGCAGCCATTCAGCAGTTGCTATAGATTCCGGGCCAATTGCAATTGCAGTCAGTAGACCATGTAATGAATCCATCGTCATCGCATCATCGCCACAACGGTCGGATAATAAGAAATGATCTAACTCGTCGAATTCTTGCTCAGTAAGTAGCGGTTCTGTAGACATGGATGCGCCTTTTTTCTAGAACTAAAGCGTCAGTGTAACCGCTTAGCCAGAATTCAGTCGCTGCGCATACAATGCAGGCATGAATAAACCTAGCAAGCCAATCAATGAAGTAAACAGTGACGCGCCAGACCAACTGGGCTTTGCTGCGCTCTCGCCTGAGATGGTGTTGGATGCTTTAGCCAGCGTAGGCGTAGAAGAAGATGGACGCCTATTAGTACTGAATAGCTATGAAAATCGTGTTTATCAGGTAGGTAGAGATCAAGGCGATCCAGTCGTCGTGAAGTTTTATCGTCCGCATCGCTGGAGTGATGCAGCCATCGCAGAAGAGCATGCATTTGTACATGAACTTATGCAACAAGAAATTCCTGTAGTAGCACCGTTGCGTTTTCAAGATCAAACGCTACTGCATTATCAAGGCTTTCGATTTGCAGTTTTTCCGCGTCAGGGTGGACGCGCGCCCGATTTAGAGCGTCCGGACACCTTAGAGTGGATGGGTAGATTAATGGGTCGCATACACGCGATTGGTGCATTGAAAAACTATGCAGCACGACCTGCATTAGATGCGCAAACATTTGGCATCACACCACGTACATGGTTGTTGGAACATAAATTTATTCCCCAAGAATTAGAGCAAGCTTGGTTGAGTGTCAGTGCACAAGCACTGGAAGCGGTGCAAGCTTGTTATGCAAGAGCGGGTGATATTGCTACTGTACGTTTACATGGTGATTGTCATAGCGGGAATGTATTGTGGACAGATGCGGGTCCGCATTTCGTAGACTTTGACGATAGTCGTACTGGTCCAGCGATACAAGATTTATGGATGCTGTTATCGGGTGAACGAGCCGATATGACACGACAGTTATCTGATTTATTAATAGGCTATGAAGATTTTTTTGAATTCGATCCACGCCAATTGCATTTGATAGAAGCCTTAAGAACATTGCGTTTATTGCATTATTCTTATTGGATTGCGATGCGATGGATTGATCCCGCTTTTCAATTAGCCTTCCCTTGGTTTAATACTGTGCATTACTGGCAGGATCGTATCTTAGAGTTACGTGAACAGATTTCAGCCATGGATGAAGCACCTCTCAGATTGTTTTGACACAAGTCAAATTTTTTTCGAGCTCTTTTGCTAGAGTCACATCGCCTTTTAAAAACTTCTAATAAGAGACCATTATGTTTAGAAAAATATTAGTTGCTACCGATGGATCGCCTGTTTCCGGTGCTGCTGCCAGTGCAGCGATAGAATTTGCTGCTGCTAGTGGTGCCTCAATCGTGGGATTGTCTTTAGCACAGCTCTATCCTTACATGCTCATGCCTGAAGCAGGTGCTATGGTTGATCTGAGCATGTATGAAGAGGCGCAAGATCAAATGGCAGAACAAGCTGTGAAAAAATTAGAAGAACAGGCTAAAGCTGCGGGTGTAAATTGTGTTGTACACACAAAGCGCGCAGTACATCCTTATGAAGAGATTATCTCGACTGCTCAAGAAAATAAGTGCGATTTAATTTGGATGGCATCGCATGGTCGCCGCGGACTAGACAAACTTTTATTAGGCAGTGAAACACAGCGCGTGCTTGCGCACAGCAGCATACCTGTTATGGTTTATCGTCAGCCTACAGTTTAATTCAAGCTTAACTGAGTGAATAGTTAAGCTTGGTTAGTCTTTTTTTTATAGCTTTAATGTGCTGTGAGTACCGGTACAGTCATAGCTGCAAATATAGTTTTAGTGACGCCACCTAATAGCGTTTCGCGGAGACGCGAATGTCCATATCCTCCCATCACAATTACATCATTGCCAAGGTCAGCTGCAACGGAGAGTAGTGCTTGGCCGATATCAGTTTTCACATTGTGGCTGACGACTTGTACTTTGACACCATGTCGGCTGAGAAAGAGAGCAACATCTGCACCAGGCTCATTGCCGTGCACGAATTTTTCATCATTAGCGTTAAATACAACGAGATCAACTTTCTTAGCCTGAGTAAGAATTGGTAGTGCAGCAGTGATTGCACGCGTAGCTGCAGTACTTCCATCCCATGCAATTAAAGGACGAGAGAATAATTTTGTAAATGTATTTGCATAAGGAATGATGAGTACAGGCCTTGCGCTATTCAAAACAACTTGCTCAGGAAAATTAGGAAATACTCCTGGGACAGTGGAATGAGGATCTGTTTGTCCAATCACAAGTAAATCGCTATAGCGAGCCTGCAATACCATGCCATCTACGGCATCATCATCAATTAAACGCGATTCAATAGAATTAGCACCTTCTTGATTCGCTAATTTTTCAAAAGAGTGCGTCGCTTCAGTTGCATACTTTCTTAAAAATTCTACATGATGCATTAACGTAGGGTCATTAGAGCTAGTTAACCCATCTGCAAATACATAACGCGATAAACCTGTCATAGCAGCACCGACTA
>JAXISQ010000199.1:0-3852 GCA_034680505.1 Noviherbaspirillum sp. | reverse complement strand
TTCTTAAACGTGGTTGGCATTGAAAATGTACTTGATGCGATGAAGCATGTCTTTGCATCTTTGTATAACGACCGCGCGATTTCTTATCGTGTACACAAAGGTTTCACGCATGCTGAAGTTGCTTTATCAGCCGGTGTGCAGCGCATGGTGCGTTCTGATCTTGGTGCTTCCGGTGTCATGTTCACCATTGATACAGAATCTGGTTTTTCAGATGTAGTGTTCATCACGTCTAGCTACGGCTTAGGTGAAACCGTGGTGCAGGGTGCGGTGAATCCTGATGAATTTTATGTGCACAAGCCTATGCTAGCGCAAGGTAAGTTACCTATCATTCGTCGAAACATCGGATCCAAACTCATCAAGATGGAATTTACGGGTGAAACGAAAGCGGGTCACTCAGTGCGCACGGTTGATGTGCCGATTGAACAGCGCAATCGTTATTCATTAAATGATGCTGAAATCGCTGAATTAGCGACTTACGCTGTCACGATTGAAAAGCACTACGGTCGCCCTATGGATATCGAATGGGGTAAAGACGGACGTGATGGCAAGCTCTACATTTTGCAGGCACGACCTGAAACAGTGAAGTCGCAACAAAAGCATGGCGATGTTCAACAACGTTTCAAGCTCAAAGGTTCGGGTGTGGTGTTAACGCATGGTCGCGCGATTGGTCAAAAAATCGGTGCGGGTCCAGTCAGAGTGATTCGTGATCCTGAAGAGATGGAACGTGTACAACCTGGTGATGTACTCGTAGCCGACATGACTGATCCTAACTGGGAACCCGTCATGAAACGTGCTTCAGCGATTGTCACTAATCGTGGTGGTCGTACTTGTCACGCAGCGATTATCGCGCGTGAATTAGGTGTGCCAGCAGTGGTAGGTTGTGGTGATGCGACTGATGTATTAAAAGATGGCACGCTAGTTACTGTGTCTTGTGCGGAAGGTGATGAAGGCAAGATCTATGATGGTTTGATTGAGACTGAAATTACTGAAGTCGCACAAGGTAGCTTACCTAAGCTGCCATTGAAGATCATGATGAATGTCGGTAATCCCCAGTTGGCTTTTGATTTTCAAGCGATACCAAATGATGGCGTAGGTTTAGCGCGTTTGGAATTCATCATCAATAACAACATCGGTGTGCATCCTAAAGCGATTTTAGATTATCCAAATGTGGATGCTGATCTGAAAAAAGCGGTTGAATCAGTCGCTCGTGGTCATGCGTCTCCTAAAGCGTTTTATGTAGATAAACTCGCAGAAGGTATCGCAACAATTGCTGCTGCATTCTGGCCTAAGCCTGTCATTGTTCGTCTGTCTGATTTCAAATCCAATGAATATAAAAAACTCATAGGCGGTTCACGCTATGAGCCGGATGAAGAAAATCCTATGTTGGGTTTCCGAGGTGCTGCTCGCTATCTCTCCGCTGATTTTGCGGAATCATTTGAGATGGAATGTCTGGCCATGAAACGGGTTCGCAATGACATGGGACTCACTAATGTAGAAATCATGGTGCCCTTCGTTCGTACCTTAGGTCAGGCAGAGAAGGTCGTGAATTTGCTTGGCAAATTTGGCTTGAAGCGCGGTGAAAACGGTCTGCGCCTCATCATGATGTGTGAGGTGCCTTCAAACGCTATCTTGGCTGAACAATTCCTTGAGCATTTTGATGGCTTCTCGATCGGCTCTAACGACTTAACGCAGCTCACCTTAGGTCTGGATCGTGATTCGGGTATGGAGTTGCTAGCAGCGGATTTTGATGAACGTGATCCTGCTGTGGGTGTCTTGTTGTCACAAGCTATTGCTGCTTGCCTAAAACAGGGTAAGTACATTGGTATTTGTGGACAAGGACCATCCGACCATCCAGATTTTGCCGATTGGCTGATGAAAGAGGGCATTGCTTCGATTTCACTCAACCCCGATTCTGTCGTGGACACTTGGCAAAAATTAGCTACCAAAATTTGATTTTTTGTCTTTAAGTTATTGACTTGAGGAAATTATTCTATACACTACGGTCATCAGCTTGAGATAACAAGCAACAATAGGTAGTAAAGAAGTATTCAACCCCCGCAGCTGCGAAGCTTTGGGGGTTTTTGTTTTTTTGGAAGGGAAAATCCGTTTTCTTCTTTGAAAATCAACAGCTTAGCGCTGATCTTCAGTTTGGCCTTCACTCCAGATTTCCCCCAGAGTTAATCCCAGATTTAATTCAAGGCTTAATTCAAGACCTAACGTCTGTTTTGTTTCATCACCTTGGCGATTTCGCGTTGTGTATCGCGAATGCGTTCAGTATCGCGCTTGTCATGTTGTTTCTTACCCTTAGCTAAACCAATTTCGCATTTGATGCGACCGCGCTGATAATGAAAATTCAAAGGAACCAGTGTGTAGCCAGCACGTTCCACTTTACCTATGAGTTTTTTGATTTCATCGCCACGCAACAGTAATTTACGTGTGCGCACTGGATCGGGGCTAATGTGGGTAGAGGCTGTGGGCAAGGCGCTGATATGCGCGCCAAATAAAAATACTTCGCCATTTCTAACAATCACATAGGCTTCTTTGATTTGCCCACGACCGGCTCGTAGGGATTTTACTTCCCAACCTTCGAGCACCATGCCTGCTTCAAACCGTTCTTCTATGAAGTAGTCGTGAAAGGCTTTTTTATTATCGATGATGCTCATGGAAGAAAGCGCTGCTAGTCCTGTGAAATTGCGGGCAATCCTAAGATTAGATTAGGTTGCAAGTGGCTGTCGGTTAAAATCAGGACTTCGTATTCTATCAAACCACATCATGGCTGTTGTGCAAAAAACCGTACTCTTAGCTTTTAGTGCCGAGCAAATGTTTGCTTTGGTAGAAAAGGTCGAGGATTATCCTGCTTTTTTACCTTGGTGTGGCGGAGTAGAGGTAAAACAGCGTAGCGCTGAGAAGTTGGTTGCTACACTCTCTATCGCTTATCACGGCATTAAACAAAGCTTCACCACTGAAAACCAAAATACACCTCCTAGGCACATGCAAATGAAGCTGGTTGAAGGTCCATTTAGCATGTTGGACGGACAATGGCATTTCAAACCACTGCGCGAAGATGCCTGCAAAGTAGAGTTTGAGTTGCATTATGAATTTTCTAGCAAAGTCTTAGAGAAGTTAATTGGTCCAGTATTTACCATCATCGCTAACAACTTTGTGGAATCGTTTTGTAAACGCGCTGAGGAAGTCTATGGTAAATGAGTTAAGTGCATCGACTATTCAGGTGCAGGTTTGCTATGCTTTACCAGATGCAGTTTTTCTAGAAGATGTGACCTTGCCTGCAGTTAGCTCAGTTCATGATGCGATTCAGTCTAGTAGTGTTTTACAGCGCTATCCTGATGTAGAACTTGCAACGGCACGCGTGGGGATATTCGGCAAATTAAAATCGCTCGACAGCTCGCTTCATCATGGCGACAGAGTGGAAATTTATCGCCCTCTGCAGGCAGACCCTATGGAGTCCAGACGCCGTCGTGCGGCGCACAAAACTGGACGATAAGAGAGCGAGTTTCGGGCTTTGCTGGGCGATTTCTGTATAATTCGCTTTTGCGCCTATAGGAATTGCTATGCGTCTGATCCAAAAAGCACTCACCTTCGATGATGTGCTGCTCGTGCCGGCTTATTCGGCCATCCTGCCCAGAGATACCTCGCTACACACACGTCTGACCCGCAATATTTCACTGTCTATTCCATTGGTCTCAGCAGCGATGGACACAGTGACTGAAGCCAGACTGGCGATTGCCATTGCCCAACAAGGCGGCATAGGCATTATTCATAAAAATCTGACTGCCAAAGAACAAGCGCGTGAAGTGTCTAAGGTCAAGCGCTTTGAAGCAGGTGTGGTGCGCG